>NZ_JAUBQW010000003.1:0-147853 GCF_036701485.1 Microcoleus sp. Pol11C3
GGAACCACTACCACTAAAACTCTAACTGTTTCAGAAGATGCTAACGTTACCGGAACCACTACCACTAAAACTCTAACCGTTTTAGAAGATGCTAACGTTACCGGAACCACCAACACTAAAACTTTAACCGTTTTAGAAGATGCTAACGTTACTGGAGAGGTAACCGTTTCAAAAAATGCTAACGTTACCGGCACCACTACCACTAAAACTCTAACCGTTTTAGAAGATGCTAACGTTACCGGCACCACTGCTACTACAACTCTAACCGTTGCAGAAGATGCTAACGTTACCGGAAAGCTAACCGTTTTTGGAGATGCTAACGTTACCGGCACCACTGCTACTACAACTCTAATCGTTTCCAAAGATGCTAACGTTACCGGAGAGCTAAAAGTTACCGGACAAGTCACAGCTGACACTTTCATAGGGAAACTCGGTCAAGCCTCATCAAGAGTTATAAAAGAGGAAATTAATGATTTATCTAGTCAGGAGGTTTCAGCCATCCTCAGAACCCTTAATCCCGTTAAATTCATCTACACAGAAGATGAGTCCAAAACGCCCCATGCTGGTTTTATTGCAGAAGATACACCAGACTTACTAACAGCCCATGACAAGCAAGCCATTAAAGTTGTAGATATTGTCGCAATTCTTACCAAAGTTGCTCAAGACCACCGAAAAACGTTGAGTGACGTGGTAAAGATTGTCAAAAAACAGCAGGCTGAAATTGCGGCTTTGACGCAAAAAATAAAAAAAATGGAGGAGAAAACCGATCCATGAGCAAAAAAAACGCAATTCGTATAAGTGCTATTAAAGGGTGTTTATATTGGCGAAAAAGCTAACTAACAAAATAATTAGCGTCCGTTTTTATCACTCTTGACTTCTATTAACTCACCCTAAAACAAGGAATTGATTATGCCCGTCACACCTACTTATCCCGGTGTCTATGTTGAGGAAATTCCCAGTGGTGTTCGCACCATTAGTGGTGTTGCAACGTCTATTACTGCCTTCATTGGTTCTGCCTTAAAAGGACAGTTGAATGAGCCCATACGCATTCAAAACTATGGCGATTTTGTGCGTCAATTCGGAGGACTATGGAATAAAAGCACCATGAGTTATGCGGTGCAACAGTATTTCCTCAATGGCGGTCAAGATGCCATTATCATTCGCATTCATAAGGGGGCAAAAAATGCAAAAATCGGCTTACCCGGTAGTGGTGGAGCGCTGAATCTAGAAGCAGCTAGTCCGGGCACTTGGGGCAACGCTCTACGAGCAGCCGTTGACCATAAAACTCGCAAAAGTGGCAACAATGAAGAAGATGCTAAATTATTCAACTTAACTGTTCAGGAATTAGAAGCACCCGGTTCCAATAAAGTGGCTGCGGCTGAAACCCTCCGCAATCTATCCATCGATCCGGATTCTGCCCGCTTTTACAAGAAAGTAATTGAACAAGAATCAAACTTAGTCAATGTTCCAGAAGACGCTTCAGCTATCACTGCTCGTCCCAATGAGATGGACTCTGTTAATGCTGACGGAACGGGTAGTGACGGTGCAGATATAACCGATACGGAGATTTCTGATGATGGCTTGAAAGCCGATCGCAAAGGGCTGTATGCCCTAGATAAAGCAGATTTATTTAATCTACTTTGCATTCCTCCTTTGACGCGATCAAAGGACGTTGGAATTGATACAACTGTCGTAAAGGCAGCTAAATATTGTAAGGATAAGCGAGCATTTTTGATTGTAGACCCACCTTCAGGCTGGAAGAAGATTTCTGATGCCGTCAGTGGTGTGGATACTCTTCGTGGCACTATCGGCGCTGATCTTGCCACCAATGCAGCGATTTATTTCCCCCGCTTAAAGATGGCCGATCCGCTCATGGAAAATCGTACAGAAGAGTTTGTTCCTTGTGGTGCAATAGCTGGAATTTTTGCTCGTACTGATTCGCAACGAGGAATTTGGAAAGCACCTGCTGGCATAGAAGCCTCAGTAGTAGGAGTACGAGAACTTTCCTACAAAATGACTGATGGTGAAAATGGTCAATTAAATCCTTTAGGGGTGAATTGCGTGCGGAATTTTCCCGTTTATGGCAATGTCCTTTGGGGATCTAGGACGTTAGCTGGCGCTGATCAACTCGCTTCCGAGTGGAAGTATGTTCCGGTTCGCCGACTCGCTTTATACCTGGAAGAAAGTCTCTACCGAGGGACGCAATGGGTAGTATTCGAGCCAAATGATGAACCTTTGTGGTCACAAATCCGGCTTAATATTGGCTCATTTATGAACAACTTGTTTAAGCAGGGAGCATTTCAAGGAAAAACGCCTAAAGAAGCTTACTTTGTCAAATGTGACAGTGAAACAACCACTCAATACGACATTGATCGAGGCATCGTCAATATTGTGATTGGTTTTGCTCCACTGAAACCCGCGGAATTTGTAATTCTCAAATTCCAACAAATGACTCGTGAAAGTGCAGCCTAATTCTTTGGGTAGCTAGTAGGTTGGGTTGAGCCATAGCGAAACCCAATCTATTTCTATAAAAGTGTTGGTCAATAGTGCCCACCTAAGATAATTGCTGGGTATTTCTAGAAAAATTGCAAGGAGAAAAAAATGGCTCAATTTAGCGTGAATGCTCAACGGTTTGACCCCTACAAAAACTTCAAATTTCGGGTTAAATGGGATGGTAAGTATGTTGCAGGTGTGAGTAAAGTAGGAGCATTAAAACGTACTACTGAAGTAGTGAGTCATCGCGACGGCGGAGATCCTAGTAGCCAACGCCACTCACCAGGCTCAACTAAATATGAAGCCATTACACTAGAACGAGGTGTAACTCACGATAAAGAGTTTGAACAATGGGCGAATAAAGTTTGGAATTATGGCTCTGGTTTGGGTGCAGAAGTGTCTTTGAAAGACTTTCGCAAGGACCTCATTATTGAATTGATGAACGAAGCGGGGCAAGTTGCGATCGCATACAAAGTCTTTCGGTGTTGGGTATCTGAATTCACGGCCATGCCCGAACTCGATGCCAATGCGAATGCGGTTGCCATTCAGAGCATTCAGTTGCAAAACGAAGGTTGGGAACGCGACTACGCCGTAAACGAACCAACAGAACCCAGTTTCCTCGAACCTAGCTAATCAATGCGTCCCTTTTCTGCTCATCACATTCTGCAAATTTGGGAAATCGGGCAGAGTCAGCATCCTCTGGATCGGGCGCTGACTCTCCTCACTTTTGCTTGCTCAGACATAACGGCATCTGAACTAGCATCCCTCAGTATTGGACAGCGAGATGCCTATCTGTTGACAATCAGAGAGATGACCTTTGGTTCTAAGCTTAATGGGTTTGCCGAGTGTCCGCAGTGCCGGGAACGCTTGGAATTTGACATGAACGTGGCAGATATCCGCATTGCTGAACCCGTTGCACCCCAAGTACAGGAATATTCTTTGGCGGTGGAAGGGTTGGAGCTGCAATTTCGTTTGCCAACTAGCTGGGATATGGCGGCTATTGTGGGGTGTCAGGATATTGGTGTGGCTAACTCCCAGCTCATACAGCGCTGTCTCGTGCAAGCAAGCCGGGATGGGGTTACGGTTGACTACAGTGAATTGCCATCGGTGGCGATCGCACAATTAGCCGCACAAATGGCAGAATACGACCCCCAGGCGGAAATACTACTAGACCTCAACTGCCCAGCCTGCAACCACTCCTGGCAAGTCCTGTTCGATATTGTGTCATTTTTCTGGACAGAACTGAGCGTCCAGGCCAAGCGCTTGTTGCGGGAAGTTCATCAACTAGCCCGGTTTTATGGCTGGCGAGAGGCAGATATTTTGTCCATGAGTGCAATGCGACGGCAGTTTTATTTGGACATGGTTTCCGATGGCTAATTTTCTCACCCGATTGGTAACGCGGCATCTGGGTTTAATCCCTGTGGTGCAACCGCTGATTGCTTCGATGTTTGCTTCAGAGGAAGTGCTATTAGGTAGCGATTCGCTGGGCTTTGAGGCTCAAACGAGTAGTATTGACTCTTTCTCGGAGGAGGAGAGGAACTGGGAAGCTGGCAAGACGGGGAACTGGCAAGACGGGGAGACGGGGAGACGGGGAGACGGGGAGACAGAGGGAGCAGAATTTAAAGCTGATTCTAGCCGTACTAGAACGGGGAAGATGCCCATCTTACAAGCAGAACTATCTAGCTCTGGTGGGGTAGGTGTCTGGCATACCCAGGCTCTGAGTACAAGCTCTGAGATTCACATCAGCAAACAGGAAGATACCGAGATACTGAGGACGGGCAAGATACCCATTCCACGAGCACAAACATCCAGCTCTGATGGGCTAGGTGTCTCACCTGTCCAAGCTATGGATGCAAGCTCGTCTTCCCAACCCAGTAAGTTAGTGCCATCTCCAGAACAGTCGGATAGCTTCAGTGAAGCTATTTCTGCGATCTCTTCGGAGGCGACACCGATTCAACCAACGCCTGAAAACCAAGGAAATCGAGTTCAACCGTTGGTTGAGTTGGTAGAAGAAATTCAGCCAAATACTTTTCAGCCATTAGACACCAATCGATCGCCAAATATACACGAAAGGCGATCGCACTTGGCAACTTCCTCTGAACAGCAAGACTCCTCACCCCTAACTGAACCCAGTTCCTCACAAACACCCAAAGTCGATACTCCTCAAAATCCCGTTGCTAACTTCATGGCCACGCCACCGACACAGCTATTCGCCGCACCGGGAATGATTCAGCGGAAAGTTGATGCAAGTATGCGATCGCATTCCTCAATTGACAGCCCAGTCAATCCCCCGAACTTAGGTGAGTCCGGTGGTTTCGTGGTGGAAGACATCCCGCTTGAGCATCCGAGTCCGGTAAAACCAACTCTGCCTCTGGTGTCTCCTGAAGCAATCCCATCCGTTCAACCGACGACAACAAGCGTGCCGAGTCGAGTAGAACCACTATTCAACGAGGTTTTAGAAACAGGACAGCGAAGGGAACATACCCAATACGGTTCAGATCAAACAAGCTTAACCCCATCTTACGAGGGTAGGAGAGAATCTAGCTTCCCTCACCTTGTAGGAGAGGAACAGGGGGAGAGGTTAACGGAACCCGATTGGGATAATAGGGAAGTGTTGGAACGCGATCGCTCAACCGCTCAACCAGATTCCCAGATATCCAACCTTAGACAACGTAATGCACCGAGGGAAACCCAGGCAACATCATCTTTTCAGGCATCCCCCGCATTGGAGATAATTCAGCCACTCCGAAGTGCCGAGTCCCCGATGTCATCGCCAATCCAAGCACCGGAAAGCCAATCTTCGCGTCGCCCTAATTCTGTGCAAGATGTTCTTAACACTGCACCCAGTTCCAAGTATTCAACAACACCGCAGGTAGAGAACCAGGGAACTATAGCGAATGCTAGTACACCCGAGCCGCTAGTCCGTTCTGAGATTGTCCTACCCATCCAGCCCTCTGCTGAATCTCAACCGAGTCGAGTTGAACCGCTAATTAATAATGATGTAGCACCAAGTGTCCAGCCAAAACAACAATTGATTGAATCAGATTTAAATCATTACCACAAAACTGTACAAGAGTCAATAAATAAGCAGCAAAACACTTCAACTGCACGGCCAAGTGAACAGACGGAGGGACACACACAGAGGCAGATGGGGAGACGTTTACAAGAGGATTCTTCGTCTCAAGCTGCTCGTACAGTTCCCTCGCGAACATTATCTCAGCAACAGGAGATATCTACAGGTAGCAATCCACCGCTTCATGCTACTGCACAGAAGCGAGAATTCATTCAATTAGTGCCACAGCGATTGATGAGTGGAAATCAATCGCTGCCAATTTCGAGTTTACCTGACGGAGAAACGGGGAGACGAGGAGACGGAGAGAAAAAAAGTGTAGGAAGTTTGACAGCAACAGGAGATGAAAGGATGTCTGAGCAGTCGTTTTTGCTACACTCAAACGTGGATGATCCCCCTAAATCCCCCTTAAAAAGGGGGACTTTGAGCAATATTGTTTCCTCATTAAACAGAGAGACTTTGAGCAGTATTGTTTCCCCCTTAAACAGGGAGACTTTAAGCAATATTGTTCCCCCTTTTTTAAGGGGGGCTAGGGGGGATCGAGTAATGTCTAGCACTTTTGAGATACCCTCTGAGTCCTCTAGGGCTATGCAAATACAGGTTCAGAGTGAGAAGTTGAGTTCTCTCATACGGCGATCGCTTTCTGTATTATCTGAGTCATCCTCCAGCCAATCAAGAGTTTATCCGAATACGAACGATGTGCCGGCATTCCCCTCCTCTAACCCAACCTATCGGCGCAACGCCGCAAATTTCGACCCAACAAATCAGTTAAATCCTGTAGAGACAACCCCGACGATTCAAATCAGTATCGGTCGAATCGAGGTACGGGCCAGTCAGCCGCCCACTCCCCCGCCCCCAACTAAATCCGCTCAACGGGGGCCAACGCAGTCTCTGCAAGATTACCTCAAACAGCGTCACGGAGGGAAGCCATGAGTAACTCACTGGCGATCGCGGCTGTCACTACTACACTGCGGAACTTACTCGCCCGAAGTATTGGAAGTGAACTGGGAAGTGGTGTTGTTACTGCCCGTCCTCCAGATAAGGCGCGGGAGAATGGAGATAGCAGCAATCAGGTGAATTTATTCCTCTATCAAACCCTGCCCAATGCCTCCTTGCGGAATGCAGATGTCACAGGACGATTGAGGCCGGGAGAAACGGGACGTTTTCCCTTAGCCCTGAATTTGTACTACTTAATTACAGTTTACGGTCAGGATAACGAAGATATTATTAGTCATCGTCTGTTAGGGGGAGCGATGCGTGTTCTCCACGACTATGCAATTCTCAACCCCGATCATATTCGTGCTGCCCTACCGGAGAGCGATTTGCACAATCAGGTAGAACGGGTGCGAATTACGCCTCAGCATCTAAATATAGAAGAGCTTTCCAAATTATGGGCAACGTTTCAAACTCAGTATCGAATTTCAGTGGCTTACGAAGTTTCGGTCATCTTAATCGATAGCAGTAGCCCGACAAAAGCTCCCTTGCCCGTCTTAATGCGGGGGTCTGATGATAAGGGGATGCTGGCACAGACGGGTTTGATTCCACCGTTTCCGACACTACAACAGGTGCAAACTCTCAATCAGCAACCGAGTGTGCGGTTGGGTGAACGGTTGATTTTGAGGGGATACCATCTCCAAAGTCAGGGGGATGTTATCGTTCGATTCATGCATCCACGTTGGTCAAGACCATTCGATTTGACTTCGCAACCAGGGGCGACGGATACGGAAGTGGTGGTTGAACTGCCGGAGCGATCGCAAGACTGGCCTGCTGGATTTTATACCGTAATGGTGCAGGTGCGGCAGGGGGGACAAGAGCGGGTGACGAATGAACTGTCGTTTTCCCTCGCGCCTAAAATTCTGCGGTTTGACCTCAGTCCCCCAGGTACGCTGACTGTAACTTGTGAACCCCATATCTGGCCGGGACAACGGGTGGTTTTGCTGGTGGGCGATCGCGAATTGTTGCCTCAAGTCGATTTAGATGCATCCCCTCGGACTGAGAAGACGAATACCCTGGTGTTTAACCTGAGAGATATTCCATCGGGCGATTACTTCCTCCGGTTGCGGGTGGATGGGGTCGATAGTTTGTTAATCGATCGCTCCGTTCAGCCGCCTGTGTTTGATGTGACTCAGAAGGTGCAGGTGCTATGACGCAGTTAAGACGCTGGCAGGTGAGCAACGATCAATATTTGGGGGCAGCGCTAAACTGGCTCCGTCTCCGCCTGAGATGGTTAGCGCAATCAGCGGAGATGGAACAACAGAAGAACAGTGAGTCGTCTCCACCAGAGATTCGGTGGGAGGAGATTGAGCAAGCGGAGAACCTGATGGCAGCAGCGGATTGCGACCCACCGCCAGCTCTGATCTTGCTAAGTTACAAGTTGGGATTGTCGGAGTTTGAGCAATGGGTGTTGCTGCTGTGTGTGGCGATGGAGTTTGATACCAGTATTGCTAATCTTTGTGCAAAGGCTCAAGATGATCCGAATCGACCATATCCGACGTTTGCGCTGGCGTTGGCGTGTTTTGATCAACCGGAATGGGGTGTGGTGTTGCCGGAAAGTCCTTTGCGCTATTGGCGGTTGATTGAGATTCATCAGGTGGGAAATCAACCGCTAATCACGAGTGCGTTACGGGCGGATGAGCGGATTGTTAATTATTTTAAGGGGATAAATTATCTCGATGACCGCTTGGGGTCGTTGGTGTTTCCTCTCAATCCTTGGGAGAAAGGGGTGAAGGAGGGGATTTTACCGTTGCCTGCTTCTGGGCGAGAGGTGGCGGAAACTATGGCATTGCAGATTAAAACGGCGGTTGAGGAGCAGGAGTTTCCTATTTGGCAGTTAACGGGAATTGATAAGGATAGTAAGGTTAGCATAATTTGGAAACTTTGTCAAGTGTTGGGGCTGCGTTTGTATCGGTTGCCCTTGGAGTTGTTGCCGCCGCAGGGGACGGAGTTGGAAACCTTGGCGCGGCTTTGGGAGCGAGAAAGTTTGTTGTTACCTTTGGCGCTGTATGTAGATGTGCAGGGGTTAGATGAGGTGGCGAATGGGGGGGGACTGGCGGGGTTGCGGCGGTTTTTGAGTCGCAGTCAGGGGATTTTCTTTTTGGATGTGCGGGAGAGTGGGTTGGCGCTGTCTCGTCGGACGGTGACGTTTGATGTTGCCAAGCCTACGCCTGTGGAACAGCGAGAGGCTTGGGAGTTGGCGTTGAGGGAAGAGTTAAATCAGCCAATGGTAAAGAGCATTTCGGGGCAACTAGCGAATCAATTTAACTTGAATTTGGTGGAAATTGGGCAGATTGCGGAGAAAGCACGGGGGGAGGTGAGGGAAGAACCTGAATTGCTGGCACATTTATGGCAAGGGTGTCTGGCTAGCACTCGTCCGCGTTTGGATTCGCTGGCGCAACGGTTGGAGGTGAAAGCCACTTGGGATGATATTGTACTGCCGGATGAGGAGAAGAAGTTGCTTGAACAAATAGCTGACCAAGTGCGGCATCGGGGGGTGGTGTATGACGACTGGGGGTTTCGGGGACGGATGAATCGGGGGTTGGGGGTGAGTGCGTTGTTTGCGGGGGAAAGTGGGACGGGGAAGACGATGGCGGCGGAGGTGATAGCGCAGGATTTGCGGTTGAATTTGTACCGGATAGATTTGTCGGCGGTGGTGAGCAAGTATATTGGGGAAACGGAGAAGAATTTACGCAGGTTGTTTGATGCGGCGGAGGATGGGGGAGCGATTTTGTTTTTTGATGAGGCGGATGCGTTATTTGGGAAGCGCAGTGAGGTGAAGGATAGCCATGACCGCTATGCGAATATAGAGATTAATTATTTGTTGCAACGATTGGAAGCGTATCGCGGGTTGGCGATTTTGGCGACGAATATTAAGAGTGCTATGGATGCCGCGTTTGTGCGACGGTTGCGGTTTATGGTGGATTTTCCCTTTCCGAGTGTGAAGGAACGCCATAAAATGTGGGAGAAGGTGTTTCCACCAAAGACACCGACGGAGGAGTTAGATTTGCAACGGTTGGCTCAGTTTAATGTTACGGGGGCGAATATCCATAATATTGCTTTGAATGCGGCGTTTTTGGCAGCGAAGGCGGGGACTCCGGTGGGGATGGAGTTGGTGTTGGCGGCGGCGCGGACGGAGTTTCGCAAGTTGGGAAGGCAGATTAATGAAGCAGATTTTCGGGTTATGGGAGGCAGGTAGGGGATGAAGATTGATATTCAGATTGAGCGGTTGATTTTGTCAGGGGTGGATGTTAGTCAGAGTCAGAGGGTGAAGTTGCAAGGGGCAATTGAGGCGGAGTTGGCGCGACTGTTGACGGTGTTTGGGTTGCCTGTGCATTTACAGGGAGGCGGGAGGATTCCTAAGTTGCCTGCAGATTTGAGTTTGACGAATACAAGCAATCCTGTGCAATTAGGACAGGAAATTGCCCAAGCCATATATGGAGGGATGAAGTTATGAAAGGTCGCCAAGTTGGTCGGGTTAATCAGCAGTCTAAAGGCGAGAGTCCTGTGGTGAGTGGGGTTTTACAGCGTGCGGCGGTGGAGAAGGAGGTGGAGGCGACTGAGGATGTGGAGTCGGAAAGGTTTAGCCAGTCGCGGTTTCGGCATGATTTTAGTCAGGTGCCGATTGGTACAGGGAGTTTGCCAATTCCAATTATTCAGGCAAAGTTGACCATTGGCGAACCGGGAGATAAGTATAAACAAAAGGCTGATCGGGTAACATCCCAGGTGGTACAAAAGATCAATGCCCCCGCATCTACCCTGTCATCTCAAGGACAGGAGATGGGGGCCGATTTCGCGGTGCAGCGAAAATCGTCTTTACCACCGCAGCAATTCTCGCAACTCACTGTCACCGAAACCCCATCTGCATCAGCAGGGGATTGTGTGATCCAAGGGAAAGGCGAAAAGACAGAGAATAGCCAAGTTCTATCAGAAGTCCCGTATCCCAACCAAACGGGTTTACCGGATCGCCTGAAAGCAGGCATAGAAATCCTCTCTGGCTACTTTATAGATGATGTGAGAGTACATTACAACTCGGATAAACCCGCACAATTGCAGGCCCATGCTTATGCACAAGGCACAGAAATACATTTGGGTGCAGGACAAGAGAAACACCTGCCCCATGAGGTTTGGCATGTGGTGCAACAAAAACAGGGAAGGGTACAGCCTACTGTACAGGCACATGGTGCGAACATAAATGACGCTCCGAGCATGGAGCAGGAAGCCGATGTGATGGGTCAAAAGGCTTTAAAACTAGCTTCGGCTGATGCTAATTCAAAAGAAGTAGTGTTAAAACAGGATACGCCAAAGGTAACGACAGCGACCGTTCAGTTGATAACCGTGGATGATAGTGATATTGACAAAACTTATGAAATAATACCCTATGGACAAACTGACAAAGTACAAGGACAGCTAAAAAAGATTGTGGGTGGCGGATGGTACACATTTGTTGTATCAGGCTCTGAGATAAAAGTGCGAGGACAGAGCAATATCATACGGGAGATAACTGCCTTTATACCTACATCAAACGCCGGATCACTCACAGCCATCCTTAGCCATTATGATATAACGGCCCTTTCCACATCTATCCCGGAATTTACTATTAGTGAGATTGTCAAGACATACAGTGTGACCCCTTCAGATGCCCTACAAATGATTGCGGATAATTTTAGACGTGATCCCCGAACCATACGCATTCATTATCCCTTTGGCTCAAAAACGATTGCCAAGGGAGCACCTGCTTTTACTGACCCATCCAAAACCAACAAAATGCCGCAGGCAATGGTCAGTTACCGTCAGCAAGAATATGGGGCGCATAAAAAGGTGGGTCATGACTATGATGACTGGGCTGACGAACTATCAGACAGCGAAGAGTCCTCGTCTGACCGTCAGCATTTTGCCAAAAGGGTGGGGGAATATCTCACCTCTACCAACCCTAAGGACGACTTTATGGATCTATCTGGATCAAAACGGGCTGCCCTCGGTGGCATTCTCACGGCTACACAAGTATCTGATCGCTTGCGGACTTATCAGGATTCAAGCGTGACAGCTATGGAATTCAACAGACAAATACAAGAGCGTGGCAATGGAAAGGGTACAATGCATTCCATCTTTGGAGACAAAAAACATTCTACTTTTCTGCCTGCCCGTACTGGCGGTTCTGGTAACCAACGGGACAAACTAAATTTATACCTTCAGGAAATTCAAGCTACAGCCTTGTTACAAGTAAATAACTGCCTCATAAACGCCATTTGTCAAGCCGTTAAGACACGAAATGCTACGATGGAAGAGCTAGTAGAGATACGTTCGGAGTTGGGAAATGTAGGGGAGATGATGTTAGCAAATGATAAGACTATAGATGTGATCAGTCGAGTCCTCCGTGTTAACAATTGGATTACGGTGCGTTATCCCCTTGATTCAGGGGCAATGAACGAAACTTTTTCGAGAGGGAGCGGGAGCGGTCAACATATAAATATTTACCATACAGGAGGAAATCATTTCCAACACAATCAGCCTTCTACTGGGGCTTACAATATGTCATGATAGGTCTGGTTAAAAGTAATCTAAATTTTTCGGTAATTGTACGTGGAGTTTAGCGATCATTGAGCTTGTAGTAGGATTGGATTAGATGAAATCGGTTTTGAGAGTAAAAAACTCCGAAGGAGTCGCTTCGCAATAGCATTCTAGCCGATGAGAAACGAAAGGCGAACACAAGCTTGGGGAGTACAGAAGAGCAATGCGATCACTCAATTGATAAAATTTTGAAATAGAGTGCGATCACCTGTTTTGGGATTGAGGGTAGAGAGAAATGCGATCGCGATCTTGTAGGTTAGTTTAAGGGAACGAAACCCAACAAACTAACCCAACATGATCGTAAAATTGAGGTAAAAAATGACGCTTAAAACTAACTTAACATCTCTTTATGAGAGCGAATATGAGCAATGGTTAGGGGAAACGATTAACCTTTTAAAAGAAAACCGATTCGATGAGTTAGATAAGGAGCATTTAATTGAGGAGTTAGAACTCTTGAGTCGGCGAGACCAAAAAACCGTTGAAAGGTTACTCGAACAGATTATTAGACATTTACTGCTTCTACAATATTGGACTGCCGAATATGATTATAATTCCAATCATTGGCAAGCGGAAATTATGAGTTTTAGAACACAACTTAATGAGGATTTAACTCAAAATTTACGAAATTACCTACAGGAAAACCAAGCAAAAATTTATGAAAAAGCCTTAAAATATGTCAGGCAAAAGACAGGATATGAGATCATCTGCCCAGAAGACTGTCCTTATACCCTTGAACAATTATTTGAGATCAACTGGCTACCAGAAAGAGGGTAAAATCACTGCGATCGCAATTGTGTTTTTGTGAGTGCGATCGCCCTTTGACTAAGTTTTAAGATATAGTGCGATCGGCTGTTTTTGGATTGAGTGTAGACAGATATGCGATCGCTCCTCTTGTAGGTTGTAGGTTGGTTTGAGGAAACGAAGTGCAATCCTCCCAATAAACGTCTTATCCGGATGTTGCTCAACCCGGAGGTCAGCCATCACCTCATTCACCGCCTTAATCGCCTTCCGTAGCCTCCACCGCGTCGGCGCAAGGACAACCAAATCATCCATAAAGCAGACATAAAAGCAGCCAAAATCCGCCATCCGGTCATCCAACGGCTTCAGGTACAGCGCCCCCATCAACGGCGACAACGGACACCCCAAGGAGATCCCTGGGTAATATCGATGAACTTGCTCCCATCATTAACATACCGCCGTAAATAGCCCCAAAGCAACGCCAAAACCGCCTCATCTTGCACATAACGCCCCACAATCCCCATGAGAATCTGATGATTAATACTGGCATAGTAGCCCTTCACATCAGTCCGAAAAACAAACGGGTTATCAGCCACATTTGCCGCCACCTCTCGCACCGCCGCCTTCATCCCCCCACTACCCGCCAAATGAAAACACCGCAGAGAGAGATGAGGTTTGAGGTGTGCGGATAAAACAATCGCCATCGCCTTCAACACCAGCGCATCCAACGCCGACCAAACCTCGATATTCTGCCCCGGACCCCAAATCGCTCGTAATTCGCGAAACAGATAGCGTCCCGACCGTAATAGAGCCTGAAGCTGCGGTTTTTTCTCCTGCCACCAGCACCGCACCTGCCACACATCATTGTTGAAATGATAGTGCGATCGCTTTTGGCATAGCCAAGCATAGACCTGATCGATGACGACATCTGAGGCAATGCGTTTGAGTAAAGTGCGATCGATCATCCGTAAGTTGGTTTCATACTTCAACCCAACACATAGAAGTGTTTCTGATTATATGGGACTCTGATTGAAATTGCGATCGTCATTTTCAATAATTGTAGGGTGGGTTAATGAAATGTAACACGCCATCTCAACCCCCACAGTGCGATCATCGCTAACCAATGTAATTTTCTCTAGATGCGGGGCTTCACGAAGCGCGAACACACCCTACGGCGATCGGATTATATGTGTTAGGTTTTGAGAGTGCGATCGCAAATCAATAACAAGAGCGATCGATATCTGAAAGCTCGGTTAAAGATAATTTTTTTTCTTTGGTGTTAGATTTCGAGCGTAAACTCCAGTCGGATTTAACTGTAGCATATTTTGAGTTAAAGTTAAGGTGCGTTTACCCTGCTTCTCCACCGCTTTGAGCAGGATCAAGACGCTTGATGAAAAAAACAGTCGGAAGAGCCCTCTAAACAATTTCAGATTAATACTACAACCTTTAATTAGCTTTAACTTGATACAACAGTGGCTAAAAGTTTTTCCGATTCCACCATTATCTACAGGCTTGGCTCGATTAAGAGCGTTAATGAATTTTTCCCCAAATCCCTTCTCTTACTTGATGAATGAGAGTGAATTCTTATTTTCTTCTGCCTAGAGTGACAGAAGAGGGGTATATTCATGGTGATTTGAATTCTACTCTTCATTTTCACCACAACAATCGTTGTTTACGGGTGGGAGGTTAGGGGAGGAATCGTGCTGCGACTGTTAGGGGAGTGGGGAATGGGGAGTGGTCAGGAAGTGGAATTTTCACAGCAATGCCTGCGGTGCGGTTTCTCCCTACTTCCCATTCCCCACTCTTTCCCCGTTAATCTCTTACCCTCCCCAACTTTCCATCACCTTAATTTCTACCTCGCAAGGAATCGGAGAGAGAAACTTATTCCCAGCTCTCACCATACATTTTTTAAGCAAGGCTTTAACTGGCCTCACTTCTTCAAGAGGACACTCTATTAAAATTTCATCGTGAACCACACAAATCAGTTTACCCCCAGTGCTGCTCAGAGGCAAAAAAAGTAGAGCAAGAGCGAGTTTAGTAATGTCAGCACTCATCCCTTGAATTGGGTTATTTAGCATCTCATTAAGCAGCGGTTTAGTATCTTTTGACCATAATCTCCTTCTGCCTAACACAGTCCGACTTTCTCGGATACCTCGGCTCCATGCGCTCCGAACTAGGGCGTGAAATCGTTTGATACCTGTATAGGATTCAAAGAACTTCTTGCGAAAGTGTGAAGCTTGTTGCAGCGTTAAAGTGACTCCATGCTCTGCTTGAGCCATATTCTTAAATTTCGTAACTCCCATGCCATAAATTAAACCGAAGTTAATAATTTTGCCGAGCTGTCTGTCTTCGAGAGTAATTTCAGATAAGGGTTTTGCTAGCACCAAAGAAGCTGTGAGAGAGTGCAAATCTTCCCCTTTGGAGTAAGCTTTCACCATCGTGCGATCGCCGGAAACCTTCGCCATGATCCGCAGTTCAATCTGGCTGTAATCGGCTTTGAGCAGGACGTAACCGGGTGCAGCTTTAAAACACTGTCGGGTTTCCTTATCTCTGGGGATATTCGTTAAATTTGGCTCTCGACAACTAAACCGTCCTGATCTAGCACCAATCTGAAACCAATTGGGATGAATGCGCCCTGTAATCGGGTGAATGCGTTCAGGTAAACCCAGAGTAAAAGTATCGATACGAGCCGATAAACTGCGGTATTCTAACAGTGCTTGAATAACGGGATACTCGCCTTGCAAAGGAATTAAATGTTGAGAGCTAGTGGAAGTAACAGGAATACCTTTTTCTTGCAAAGCCGCTAAGACTTGCTTGGGAGAGCGAGGATTAATTGTATCCGTAAATTCGGGCAGCAGAGAGATTTGTTGATTAGGGTTAGGTCGATGGAGTTGCGAATTAATTTGTTTTAAAAGAGAGTCGCGTTGATGACAGAGATTCACTCCCAAAACTCTCCACTGTTCTCTATCTAAAAGCATTCCGTTGAGTTCCATAGAAGCCACCGCAGGCAGACAGGAAAACTCTAGTAAAGCGGTTTTCCAAAGCTTAGAAACTTTCAATTTTTGTTCGAGAGCAGCAGCCAGCGGGAGTAAAATTGCAGCATCGGCAGCAGCATATTGCAGTTGAGCGAGTGTTAAGTTTCCCGACCAATCGCTAACTTGCTGCGTTTTGTCTAGCTTTACTTTCAACAAATTCTCAGTGACAGCCTCTAGGGACAGGTGGCGTTTTAGTCCAGCCGTCAGCACTCGGTAAGCCAAATAGGTATCGAAAAAGGGTTTTGATGGTTCCAGTCCGGCAAAAGCGAGCATTTGCCATTCAAATTTGAGGTTGTGACTTACCTTGAGTGCAGGACTGGCTAGAAGCAAGCGTAATGGTTCGAGGGAACTCGGTTCAATGGCCCATAAATCTACAATGATTACTGGATGGTCAGGAATGGCAAGTTGTAACAATCTAATTTTGGCTTGGTAGGGGTCAAGCCCTGTCGTTTCGCAGTCTATACCGATGATTTTTGCTTGTTGGAATGGTTGAAGGGCTATTTCAAGATTGAAAGCAGTATCGATTAGTTGGTAAGGAGTTTTAAGTGTAACTTGCAACTGAGCTATTTTAAGTTTGTCGGGGGTCAAAAAAGTTGGGATAGCGGTTGATTGTTTCTGCTCTTTTAGTGGATTAGGTTTCATAATTACTTCTGTTCATAAAAATAGTGAAAGGATTGGGAAAATATTGCTTAGATTTAAATTTAAAGATTATGACATATAATGTAGTTATCACAATAATTAGGTTTGGCAATTGAATCGCCCTATCCAGCTTCTTCGAGTTCGAGATCGACAGGTAGTTAATGCTATCCTGACATCCGTTACTGAGAAGCATTTAGAAGATGCCACAACCCTCTGGGAACCAACCCTTCGAGGGAGTGGAGAAGAAGATGAATACTGGAATTGGGTTAGTAAAAGCTATCGAACTCAATTTTTACCGGGAGATGAACTATATGCCATTGAGTGTGACGGCATAACTCAGGGTTTAATGACTATCGATATTTTTAAAAAACGCTGCTATATTGAGTCTCAATTGAGACGAAGATTGGTGTACGTCAGAGCCCTAGCAACGGCTCCCTGGAATCGACCAACTATTAGCAATCCTCCCACTTATAAGGGAGTAGGTGGAACTCTGATAGATTTTGCGCTCGCTCGTAGTGAGGAACTAGGATACCAAGGAAGGATAGGCTTCCACGCATTGCCTGGTGCGCTAGTATTTTATAGAAAGTTGAAAGTGGGGTTGCTAGACTGCGGTCCCGATCCTGAAGAACCCGACAATCTTAATTACTTTGAAACATTAAGGACAGACAGATGAGTAACTCAATTCCCTCCCAGCCCCAATCCACAATAGATGATACAACCAGTTATCCGCGCTTGATGGAACTGATAGAAGCAGAAGATGCAGCTAATGGAGAAGTTGGCTGCGGTCGGAATTTGGGTAATAAACCTTCAGTTTATCTGAAAACCTGCGGTATCAATATCTCTGATGAAAAGCTAAGAAATTTGTTAAGGGAGTATTTAGGTCATTTATTGATGGAGCTAGATTTTGACTCAATCATCAACCAGGTGAGTCATTTCGTAGAGTCATTAGTCGTGCAGGAACACACTCAATTAGAACACGTAAGACCAGCCTTAATGCTCTTAGAATCAGTTTTTGAGCAAATTCCTGCGAAAGAACTCAAACAATGTATTGAGTCAGAGTTGGGGGAGTTTTGTTCGGAAACTGCGCTCGAGCAAATTGTTCAGTATACTGGTCAAGTGATTCACTATTCAATTCTTCAACCTCGACATAAGTGGCCCAAACCTATTTGGGTACTAAGTGCTCTTGAGAAGGTGTATATTGCTCAGGCATCTAGTTTAGATGCAGCAATTGCCCAAGTTAAAGGACAATATCCCGACGAAACCGGAGAGTTGCAAGTAATAAAAGTCGGAGGTGTTCTCGCACCAAACCAAGTGATTTGCTTGGAGTTATTGAACAATTAATAAAAAATGCAGAATATGTCCGGTATTCTGAGTAACGCTGGAGGATGTCTTGTGCAGTTAGCGGTTTCATTGCATAATAGCCAAAAGTTTTCAGCGAGGTGAGCGCGATCGCGGTTGGAAAAATGAACTTGCTCAAAATGTTGGGTACGATTGATCTCTCCAGGTCAACTGTAGGTAATCATTGTAAATTCGGATTAGTTGGAAACCCACTTGGGGCATGATTATACATCTCCATAAATTACAGATAAGTCTAAGCAGGATAAGGGTTTCAGATTCATTTTTGGAGATGTCTATTGGTTCATTTCGATCGATCGCGAGAGTTACTTGAGAAATTGCTCAACTCGCTTGTACACAAGAGCGAGTTTTTTAGTACAATAATAACAACGATTGCTATTCCCTGTTATTAAGGCGAAAATGGAATAGCCCAAATTACAGGAGGACTCAGGCATGAACGTGTCTTTGACACCAGAGTTAGAGCAGTATGTCCAGGAGAAAGTCTCAAGCGGACTGTATTATTCTGCTAGCGAGGTAATCCGTGAAGGGTTGCGCCTGTTGAAAGAACGGGAACAATTCCAGCAAACTCGCTTGCAGGAATTGCGGCAGGAAATTCAGCTAGGGCTAGACAGCGGTGAAGCAACTCCCTTGGATATGCCAGCAATCAAGGCAAAAGCGCGGCAGCGTCGGCGGAGGAAACCGCAGTAATGGCCACGATCGTTAAACGCCCGCGTGCTGAACTGGATTTGCTAGATATTTGGGACTACATCGCTGATGATAGTTTAGATCGGGCTGACGAGTTTTTAGATCGCGTTGAGGGAAAACTGCAAACCTTGGCACGTAATCCAGGATTGGGCAGAAGGCGTGAGGAACTGTTAGCTGGGTTGCACAGCTTTCCGATCGGCAATTATGTGGTGTTCTATCGGGAAATTGAAAATGGAATAGATGTAATTCGTGTTCTGCACGGTTCACGGGACATTGAAGACATTTTCAGTCGCGGCTAACTCCTTGTAATTCAAGTGCGTATTCAAGACGTACTGCCTGCCAATATAGAGAGTTTGGTTGTGGAAGTGTTGCGTAAATTCGAGTCACCAATTGAGTTAGGGGCATTAATTTCAGTAGATGAAACGCGCTCTCGGGTTAGAATTCTACCTATTACACCGCGATAACTGCAAAACCAAAGATTTTAGTGCGCGATGATCGCACTTTGTCACCTCTCTTAACTCTCTTAAAGACATTTTTCTCGACTTCGTAGCATTGCCCAGTGCTGAGAGCCGTTAGGCAACCTTCCTAAAGCCGCCCCCTCCATTTAGAGGGGGTAATTTTTACTGAACGAAATCGCTCACAGGAATGAAGTTGCACGAACTCGATGCGATTTAAATTGGAATTATTGACCACATAAACTAAGAAAAACCATGCACAATGCTTCGATTGAACCTAATTCCGGCTATAACAACTCCGGTTACGAATCGGCACCCGATTTGACTGTCGGTTACTCGTCATCTAAAGAAGTTCGCCAAGGTAATTTTGACAACGGTTACCAAGAAAATGTGTATGACTTGTCCAACCTAGCAGATACTCCTTGGACAGATTCAGCAGTCCGCCCGAATCCACAGCTTGAGCTGGAGCTTGATTAAAGAAAAAAGCGAAGATGGAGAAATGCAGTCCTGGACGCACTATCAACCTAAAAAAACCAGTTTCTCGTTCTCATGCTCAACCTCAAATGACGGAATTACATAGGAAGGCCAGGTTTTTGGGTAATTCCTAAAATGGAGAGGAAAAGAGGGAGAAAGGTAGAGAGGAAGAGAGGGAGAGGGGGAGAGAGGGGGAGAGGGAGATTTAGCTGATGGCTAATTTCTGCAATACTGCTCTATTTTTCGTAATGTTTTAAAAACCATTTAAAGTTTTTCCAAACTAGAGAGAATAGAGCAGATTTTTTTACCCGCATTTGAGTTAACATCAATAGGATTCTCATGAACAGTCCCAAGCAGTTAAAAAAATCAAGCCAGGTAGGATCTGCCTTAATAGCTGCCAGTACACTCTGCCTAATTTTTGCTTTCATCAGCATTACTTTCTTCAGCTTTCCATCAATTGCTAGCGCTAGTTCCTTACCTACTAAAATTTGGGAAAAAGAGCAATCTAGAGTTTTGCTGCCAGATTGGAGCCAGATTACCTTTAGTTCCCTGCCCGCCGTTGCTAGTTCTGGAAGTTCGGGCGATCGAAGCTGGCAAGCCGGCACTTCTGTTGACAACATCTTGAAGCTGGGGGACATCAACGATGTAAAACCTGAAATTCTGTCTTTGCAAGCAATTGAACAATTGGCACTAGGAGATATCAATTTAGAGAATATCAGCTTGTCAGCATTTCCCTTAGCTGGTAAGCAAACTGTCGGTCACTTGGCTGAAATTGTTCCGAATCTTAGCCAATTTCAATTGAGCGATGTTCCTCCAATTGCTTCTTTATATTCTCAAATAGCCGGAGTGAATCCTAACATCAATCAATTATCAATTGGTCAAGCTGTAAAACAAGTACCACAACTAGCACAGGCAAAACTTAACCAAATTGATCTATCTGAGTTTGCGATCGCCCAAATCCCCAACCTTAATAGCGTAAATTTAGAACAGTTCTCTGGCTGGTCAGAGGAACTCATCAGCAATATTCCGCTGCTGAGTCAAGTCCCGCTTTCAAGCTTTCCGGTTCCTATTGCGTCCATTGGCAGCGCAGTCATGCGAATTGACACGATCTACAGTCGGTACGAGAGCAAGCGCAATAACACAATTTCCGGTTCTGATGTAGAAGGATTTGCGGTAGCGTGCGAGAAAGATTGCGCTTATATCGAACTCGACGACATGGAAAACGCCGGTCGCCGCGCCACAGGGCCGCTAGAAGGCAAGCAGTGGATTAGCGGCAAATACCAGGAAGTGCGAGGTGGTTCTGGCTGTTTGACCGGTTGGGAACCGACGGGACGGCATCCTTTTGGGGAAGTGTTTAAAGTAGTGGTAATGGAACCGTCAGAAACCAGCGATACTGTTGACACGGCTCTGTACTTCAGGTTTAGTTTGCCCTGCGGCAAATCGCCTTACATTATTGGCCCGGTTCCGTTTCTCAGTTACAGCGTTAATTCGCCTATGTTTGTCGGTCGATTGGAGGGCGGTTCTTCTAACAGTATTTCGCGTTCAAAAGGCGTCGCATCTGAAACAAAACCTTCAAAGCCGCTGAGTTCAAATCACGCTCGAAAAAACGCTTTACCAACTCAGCCTGTACCTGAATCAAAGCGAGAGTGCGCGCGCCCAGCGACTTACGTTAACGGTGTGGATGTGGCTTTATTAGGAGAGGCGTTAGCGAAGCTTTCCGAAGGAATCGCCAATTTGGAAAATGCAGCCAGTGCCGACTACGAAGCCATTGGCGAGATGGTTTGTACCGAAGGATCTCGCAACTGCGGGCGGGCGATCGGTCGCTATCAGTTGATGAGTTACCGGGAAGACGTGCAGCGTGCTGTCAGCTCAATTCCAGGGGGGGCTAACTTTATCCTGAACATCAACAAAGGCCAAAAACCTACAAGAGAGGAACTCTTCCAATATTTTCCTCCTGCTGTTCAGGATAAAGTCTTGCAAAATTCTCTAGCTGAGAGCTTAGTCAGCAGCCAACAGGAAATTGACCCTAAAACTGGGCAAATGTTCAGGGGCGATCGTTTAATTGAGCGACTAGCACAGAAACACTTTGGCGGTTCGGGCAGTAAAATTGATGCCAGCTATTCCAACATTTTAGGTGGCTACTCTCTCAAACAGTACGGGGAAAAAGTTCGAGAGCTTTATAACCATAATATCAGCGACAATTGCCAAGCTAATTCTGGTGACAGCAATGGCATCAGCAACTCGGTCGGCTCCGGCATTACTTTAAATGCTAGTTGGAGTATTAAGGTGGCGCTGTTCATTAGCTCTTTTTTGGTGGGAATGTGGTTTTTAATTCAACTTTTTCACAAGCGAAAGCAGCAAATCTTTTTGATACTAATCGGTTTGGGGATAGCAGTTACTCTTGGCACGGCTGCGCTCTCCCATTGAACCAGGGGAAAAAGGAGGTGGAAAAGCAAGTTATTAACAACTATAAGCTGTTGTGCATTTAAATTGTATGTTAAGTGCGGGCTCTCCTGCCTACCCCACAAGAGTAAAGATTTATTTTACTCTGCAATTTAAATGCGGATTAGCTTAACAACCTTCTCTACAACCAGGACGTTTTTAATTGCTGAAACCATTGATTTTATGGCATTGATATCAATTTCGGTTGTATCGAAATGATTAAACCACAGAGGGCACAGAGGACACAGAGAAAGAGAAGATAGAGATAATAATTCCGATGTCAACTGATTAGATATGACTTCTAAGCTGTTCAGGATATAAATTGTAGAGTCGTTTAGTATTCCCCGAAGGAAGTCATAAAAATTGACTGTAAGATTTAGACATACAACAGCTTACTTCAACAAAATACTCTCTCTCTTATCATTGGTGACAAGTTAAGGCTCAAAGCCAGTTGTCAAGGGGATTTTCGGCAGTGGCTCAAAGAAAAATGGTTCTCCACGTAGGGTGGCATCCGGAAAGGGAGCGATAATCAATTTTAACTTGGGTTTTCGTTGAGCTTTGACAATCCCTAAATCTCGATTTTCCTCGGCGGCTAAATACTTCACGGGGTCAGCAGCTAAGCCTTTGTGATGAGCTACTTGAAAATGATACAGACCTCGATAAATCATCTCCAAAGAAATGCTCTCAAATTCCAGGGACATCTCGTCAGCCACCGCATCTCCTAAATCTACCAAAAGACCATAAAACAGCCAAGTTCCCCAAATCTGTAACTTGATGCCATTTAGGGAACCCGTCCATAAATAACTGAGTCCTAACAGCCGTTTTACTACGTTAAATGCCTCTTCAATCCGCCAGCGCCGTCGGTACAAATCCGCCACCACATAGGGCGGGAGAATGGCTGGGTCGAGTACGGAGGTCAGGTAAGAATGCCAGGTGTTCCCCGAACGCACTTCTATCAAACGTAAGGTGATAAATGGAGTCTTTTTCGTTCCCGAACCCAGACGCACTCGGCGGTCTCGCAGACTATAGCTGTTGGTCAACACGCCCTCGACTTGTATCGTCGCTCGTTTTTTGAGTCGGGTAATAAAATCCACGCCTTGTTCTCTCAATTGATGCCAAAATTGAAAGTGATAAAACCCTCTATCTAGTAGCAGTAAGGTCTGGGGTTTGACTAATGCTAACAGGTCTTTCTCCCAGGAGGTGTCCGAGGCTCTGGGATTTTCGTCAAATCCAATCTCGATAGGCAAGCGGGTGATTAAATCGATGACCACTGTCATCTTTCCCGCTAATTGACCTTTGGGGAGAGTTTCTAAACTTTTGAGTTTCCGAAATAGAGCTTCTAGGGTTGAACTGTCGGCAATCCAAATCTGCTCAAAGCAGCGACGGGCAAACTGTGTACTTTCGGGTTCAAGACGGCGACTTCGTGAGCACCAAGCCTGTCTCAGATGGGGCAACAATTCTTTGAAAACTCTCTCGAATAACTCGGCGGGAAAGGTCAAAAATCTTTGAGAAAGAGCTTGTTGACTTACCTGTGTGGGGGGACACCATAATAAACCTTCTCTTCCTAAGATGCGACTTAATTCCCTGACTCCTGCCACATCTCGCCCGACTTAGAGTCAGGAGCGCTGCCACCATCAATGGTAGGTTGAGTATTCGGTCTCTGAGCCCCAGCCGGCGGTAGTAATTTTCTTGAGCGGTAATGGCGGGCGTGACCAAGGCTTCGAGTTGGGCAGCGACCACTTCGTCTTCGACCATCGGTCGTTGGCTCTTCTTAGCATGGTCTCTATTAGTTTTTCGGGTTCGGCTCATGAGGACTCACCGGGGCTAGATGACTTATCCAGTCTGAGTTTCACACATTTGAGCTTGTAGAGAAAGTCCCTCTTGACTTTCGAGCGCTCTTCTTAACTTGTCACCAATGCTCTCTTATTCTCTTTTTTTTCTGCTTTATTGTCCTTTTTTTTCTTTTTTTTTGTATGATGGGAGTAACAAATGGTTAAACAAAATAGAGTTAAACAACAAACAGCAGGCACCCAAAAGATTGTCACCCCCCCGGTTTGGTTAAATCAACTTGGTTACTGGTTTCGCATTGGTTTGACAGTGTTTACCGCCCTGTCGCTATTATTGGGGACAGTTGCTTGCACGAATTCTAGTTCAGCAACAACGGCACCAGCTTCTTGGCAACAAGCTTTGCGAGTCACTCCAAAAGAAACTTTAACCCTAATCGTAAAGGAACACAGCAGTCTTCCAGAACTCAAAGTAGCGGCTGGGCAAAGTGCTGTGGCGGAAGCGATTAAGAGAATGCGAGTGTGGCAAGTTAATGGCTCGGTAGGACGGCTGAACCTTTATGATTTCAATAATTCCACTCTGTGCGGCACAAAAGGCTGCCTTTATGTTGGCTACTTAATTCCTAATGATTCAAGTCAAATGCCAACAGAAGTATTTGCAGCTTATCTCGACCCCCATAAACCGCCGAAAACTCCTTTGTTTAAGGCTGACAGTTCCTCACACGAGGGTTTGCCTTGTCTAGGAGTGAATCAGCTTTCCAAAGAAGGCCGCCGCCAGCTTCAATTTTGCTACGACGGCCTTACCTATCAACTTGCTGAAAGCCAGCTTTTCAGTAGTTAGTGTTTAGTAGTCTGCGGGTTCATCGAAGTCAAAATCTTCTGCTGAATCAACCTCAACTTCAACCTCAGCAGCCTCGGAAAATTCATCTAATTCCTCTAATTCTGAGTCTGTTCCTCCTTCAACTTGTGCAATTTTGCGAGGGGGTGACAATTTACCTCGATTTTTGCGGTTAGTTACGCTTTCTGGCAACGCCTGGACTTCAGGTTCGACACCAGCAGCTATAGCTGGCAACCCGGCCTCGCTAGCGTCAATAAACCCAGCAATGCTATTGTGCAGTCCCCAAATCAATTTCTTTTGTGGTTTTTGACCGAGAAATAGCTTGGGAAAATTAGCATCAGTTGGCTGAGTAATGCTGTGAGTTTTGCAGCAAAAGGATTTATTTTTGCCTTCCCCTTCTTTGAGAGCTCTAAACTCGACATTCAACACTCCCAAAGAGCGCCACTTGTCATTTTTACCGCTGTAATCTCTCCCAAAGCAATCAGCAAATGCCCGTTCCAAATTGCGGTAAAATTCTTCTCTAGCGCTCTTAAAGCTCCAGAGGGCTACATTCTTGAAGCGGACGACAATCGGTACCTGATGCAGGGGTTGGTTTTTGGGATTTAGAAAGATGAGAGCGTGTTCGGAACACACTTCCTGCGTCTTTTTATCGAGGGAATCGCGATATTCGTCGTAAAGCCCAATAAAAGTACCTGCTAATTCTCCATTTTTTTCAATATCTTTGTAGCGGATGTACTCAGGCACAAAAGCTAATACCAACATTCTCGCTTTTTGGAGAAGTAAGCCTGTCACTTCTTCGCTTAGTTCGACCGTTGTCAATTCCTCAACATTAGGCATTACGTGCCATTCCGCTTTGACAAGCTGGTCGTTCGGGAGCAAAATACCTGCTGGGTTATCGTTAATCACGATTCCATAGGGCAAAGAGGGTTTGCGAGTTTGGTTGTAATCACTGTTGAATAGCTCCGGATCTATCTCGTAATAATCAGCACTCTTGTTCTTTTGCGTGTTGGACTTTCCACTAGAATTCTGTACTGTCTTACTGGGAGATTTCGCGTTATTGCTTCTTACCATTGTTTACCTATTTTTGTCATGGTCTCCCCCTTGAGGCGATAGCCGCTATCTGAAACATTTAGTTTTTTTAAGAGTTAAGAAAATGAACAATTTGCAATTTTTGCCTAAAATTAACAAAGCTACCTTGGTACCAATGGCAGTTCAACCTCCTAAACGTTCGTTAACTAGCATAGATGTTGGGGGGTTGTTGGGTCAGTTTATGAAGCCAGAGGGACTGGCAATGTTAGGGCTAATGGCAGGCTTACTTATTGTTTCCAAATTAGTTGGAAACGGAAAGGGTAAAATTACCTCCGGGCGGCTGTGCGGAACGGCAGAAAAATTGGCAGCCACAGGCTCTGCCCTCAAGCAAATGAAAGAAAAAAAACGGCAGCCCGTTACTTTGTGGAGCGGTACGCCGAGTTATTGGTTTAAAGGTTGTCAGGGATTGAGTGCTCGATTGCAAACGCTATTAGGTGCAAATCCGACGGTTTGGTTTCCCCACGCAGAACGCGGAACTTTAGTCATTGGTGCTCCGGGTTCTGGCAAAACATTCAGCGTCATTGACCGCATGGTTGAAAGTGCATTCCAGCAAGGTTTTCCTGCCATTATTTACGACAAAAAAGGAGACCAGATGAAAGTGCTTGCACCCCTTGCAGTGCGCTATGGCTACGATGTGCAAGTGTTTGCGCCAGGGGAAGCTTACAGCGGCACTATCAATCCTCTGGATTTTATGAGAGATGCACAAGATGCAGTAATGGCAGCAGAAATTGGACAAGTTATTGCTCGAAATGCTAGTCCGGGGGAGAGTAAAGGCAATGAGTTTTTCGAGAAAGCAGGCGAGTTGATGGCGAAGGGTTTAGTGCAGTTGGCAAAAAGCAGTCCTTACCCGGATTTAGCTTTTGTGTACGCAATTATTCAACTGCCTGATTTGGTCAAGCGCATCGACCACGCCGTTCACCGACCCGACGGTCATCCCCTCAAAATGGACAGGTGGATTGCCTCTAGTTTTTCGCAGTTATTAAGTTCAAAAGATGCTGAAAAAACAGTGGCGGGCATCAAGGCAACCGCAGAGGCCACCTACTCCAGTTTCATTCAAAAAGATTTGCTGCGGGCATTTATTGGTCGCAGCACCATTCCGATTGCTTTAGAAGGCAAAAAGTGCATTATTTTCAAATTAGATGACCAAAGACGCACTGTAGTGGGGCCGCTGTTAGCTGCTGCTATTCATTTATGTGTGGTGTCTAATTTGAGCCGGGTACGTTCTGACCCATTTCTGTACTGCTTAGACGAGTTTCCGTCTCTCAAGTTCGACAGAATGGATCAGTGGGCTAACGAATATCGTTCTGCTGGCGGCGTGCCGATTGTTGGCATTCAATCACTCAATCAACTCTATAATCTCTATGGGGATAAAAAAGGGGCTGCGATCGCCAGTGCTTTGTCAACTCACGTCCTCTTCAACCCCGGCGATTTTGATACAGCCGAGAAATATTCTAAGCGGTACGGGGAAGTGGAAGTGCTGGTAAAAAATCGATCGACCGGCAGTTCGACGGGGCAGCAAACGAGCCGTTCTGTCAACTGGAGCGAACAGTTGCAAAAGAAACCGCTGATTAGTCCTGACGAAATTCTGAGGTTTCCTCAAGGCAAATGCGTCATCACTTCACCGGCCTACGCAACGGGGGCGGAAGCTTTATTTCCCTACCCTCTCAAGATTCCGGTGCGGCCCGGCGACATAAAGCGAGCTAAAGAGTCTGAACAACTGTGGGACAGCAGCATCAGACCGCAGCTTGAAAGGCGGGCGAAAGCTTTGTCAGTAGAGCAGCAGACGGGTAAACTGCTCAATATAGATGAAGAGCTGGATCAGCGGATTCGATTCGCTCGGGCATTGCTGCCACATCCGAACGATCCAGAAGAACCGGTGACTGTGGCTGATGTTAAGTCGCCTGTTAATGCGGCTGGTGCGAACAGCGCGGCTGGGAAAATAGCAGTTGGCAATATTCGGAAAAAACTCAAAACTCTGTCCTTTGGTGGCGATAGATGATGGAGCAAACTAAACAATTTTTGGCTGACATTTTGATTGTTGACGATATTCCCGCTAACATTCAACTACTTTCTCAATTGCTAATTGAAAACGGTTACAAAGTCAGGAAGTTGATTAGTGGACAGCGAGCTTTAAAAGCAGTAGAGTTGCAAGCGCCAGACTTGATTTTGCTAGACATAAAAATGCCCGGTATGGATGGTTATGAAGTCTGCCGTCAACTTAAAGGATCTGAAGCTACTTGTGATATCCCTATAATTTTTATCAGCGCTTTAGATGACGTATTTGACAAAGTAAAAGGGTTTGAGGCGGGCGGTGCTGACTACATTATAAAACCTTTTGAGCCTGTTGAAGTGTTAGCGCGGGTATCTGCCCAACTTAAAATGCAGCGCCTGCAGCAGCAACTTCGCTCCGCTAACGTGCAATTGGCTGCACAAAATGTTCAGCTAAGCCAGGAAATTCAAGAAAGACAGCAAGCAGAAGCCAATTTAAGAATGCTGTTGCACGCTGTTTCGCACGATTTGCGATCGCCTCTATCAGGAATGTCGCTACTGCTGCGAAGTCGCCTCAATGATGCTGCCAGTAACATTGTTATTGATAGGCGGACTGTGGAGGTTATGGTGCAAAGTTGTTCGCGCCAACTCCAGTTGATTGAGTCACTAACAGCAACACAACAGTTTGATGTGAAAAGTGCTTCTTTAGCCATAAAGCCGCTGTCGCTGCCCACTTTAGTCCAAAATATTCTTATTGAAAGATTACCAATTCTCAACCAGCATCGAGTCAAGGTTAAGCAGCTTTTTGCAGCAGATTTGCCTTTAGTCAATGCTGATGGTCAGCAGCTCTGGCGGGTGTTTGGCAATCTGATCGACAATGCTGTTAAATACAATCAGTCTGGGTTTATTTTGACTGTAGAAGCTAAAAAGGAAGGTGAGATGGTTCGCTGTACGGTTGCAGACAATGGGGCAGGAATTTCTCCTCAGCAATGTGCAAGATTATTCGAGCCTTATACGAGGGGAGTTGGAGTTAGTTTAAGGCAAGGGTTGGGATTGGGACTTTACATTTGCAGGCAAATTGTTGAGGCTCACGGCGGAGAGATTGGCGTTGATAGCGAATTGGGAAAAGGAGCGAGGTTTTGGTTGACATTGCCAAAGTTTGAAGATTGACAAGCTGTCAGAAACGGTAATTTTTGAGAACTAAACTTTATCAAATACGATCGCCTATTTGATAAAGTTTAGAAATGAAATCTCATGACGCCATTTATTCACAATCGCGCCAGCCAAAAATGATCTCGAAGAACTGCTACTCCCACTAGGAACAGTTAATCTCGATCGCGATGTCACTTCTTAAATACGCTAAATTAGCGTTTACTTTAGTTCGACTGCCGTCACTCCAGGATATGCAGAAACCCTGGGAGTTTTGGGAAGAATGCCAACTGCAACATTAATCTTTGAACCGTTGAGCAACCCGGTTACAGGTGTAGGAGGATGTCACTTTCTTAGTTCCAACGGCTAAACCAGCCCCAAGCGCAATGCTTTAACTGCTGCCTGGGTGCGATCGCTCGCTTCAAATTTAGCTATAATCATCTCTACATGACCTTTGGCGGTGTGGACGCTCATGCCTAGCTCAGCGGCAATTTGTTTATTGCTTTTACCCTCAACTAGCTGCTGCAAAACCTGCATTTCCCGTTCAGTCAGCTTGATGTCGTCCGCATAGCTATCGGGCAGTGGCGTTTTGAGATTTTGCAGCACGCAGTCGGCAATCTTACGGTCTAGGTAACTGCCACCTTCTTGCACAGTCGTAATCGCTGCTAGAAGTTGTTCTGCGTTAGTGCCTTTAACGCAGTAGCCGTGAGCGCCGCTTGACAAAGCCGCCATTACGTGAGTTGGATTGCTGTGGTGGGTGAGCATCAGGATGCGAGTATGCGGCAGTGCGGCTCTGATTTGCTGCGCGGCTGCAATACCGTCGATTCCGGGTAAGTCAATGTCCATCAGGGCGATGTCTGGTTGGTGTTGCAGTGCAGCACTGACGGCTTCGTTGCCGTTAACAGCTTGTGCGACAACTGTTAAATGGGGTTGGTTATTGAGGATATGCTGTAGACCGAGCTGCATCATCGGGTCATCTTCAACTATCAGGATGGTTTTTAGTTGGCTTGTTTTTGCTTGGGTGGCGGTAGTTGCAGTCACGGCTAAGATTCCTACTACATTTTATCCATAGTCTATTGTTTTTCCTCATATTAAAGAGTGTCATCCTCCTATGGAGAGAAGAAAATTATTGATTTTTGGGCAATTTCGTCGGAAGGTGGATGTCTCTCGATAGGAGGATGGTAATAAAGTCGATTCTCCTGAGTTTTAGGTGATCGTAAAAATTCTAGTGATGCGACCCGAAAAGCCCGTGCGAGAGGCTCACACTACCGTTCCCACCACAAATCCAGAAGAGCTATACACAGTCTGAACAGATTAGATCGACACTTCGTTGACTTCATCCAAATTGATTTCATCCAAATTGATTTCATCCAAATTGATAGCTGTTGCTACTTCCTTCGGTTGAGGTGTTAGATAACCATTGAGCTTGATAACTGTTTGTTCTGTCTCTCGTTCAATGGCAGTCAAAAGCCAATTTTGAGTTTGTCGGTGTTGCTTGCTATCCCAGGCAAACTGAACTTTTTCTGCTGGTTGAGTCGGGTGCAGTGCCAAAATAATCAGTTGTAGCTTGTGAGGCTCGATCTCGAAGAATTCGGCAGCTACCCATAACTTAACTCGGTCTTGCCAAGTCAGTACAGGATGGCGAATCGCCCACTCAAATAGTCTGGGTGTTCCTTTGACTAAACCCACATTTGTACGGACTTGTATCACTTTAAATGGAGAAGAAGGGGAAGAATTTTCTTCTGTCACTCCCCTTTTTGTTCGGTCTAGTTTTGTTTGAAGTGGAATGTCAACCAACAACTTTCGCTGCGGTAAAAACAGTGATGGCGATAGTTCTTTGAGCTGGAAAACCCACTGCTGGAACTGGGGCTGACTGTTGAGAATTGGCTCGACAGGTAATCCCATTAAAATTTGCTTGACAAGCAGTTGCAAGCGTTCTTGCAGATAGGAAGGAACAAGAGGTGGCTCTTGTAGTGGGCTAGTATGAATAGTTTGATTGAGGTCTGATAGAGTAAGGAGGTACATTGCTCAGAGGATAAAAGGCTGAGCAATAGCGGCGATCGCCAGAAGTAAGGGAGAGTCTTTGCTGACAACTTAAGACCGATCGCTGGAGTCAGGAGTCAGGATTCGGATACTTAACGATTCCTTGATCGCCCCGATTTGAGTTTTCTAGCCAAAATCCGAGTCAATTCTGATCGTAATTGTTGATTGACAAATGCTTCTGCCGCTTAAGTTGTCACCAATTGGGGGGAGTGGGGAAGGAGACGGTGATTTTTCTGGTTTCTCAACAGAAAACCCTAATGGTGCAGGCTGCTCGTTACTTAACTATACAAGTTTGGCTAAAAATGCTACTGATGAAGAAATGATATCGGCAATATCATCGGGATCGAGGGAATAAATCTTTGCTAAAACTTCTTTTTTAATTTTTTCAGAGCCTATCTTCTTGCTGCCACTCACTTGACCTATCGCCACCTCATCCAAACCGCGTTGATAAACTGATAGGGATATATCTCCGTCCAAATAAAGTTGCAGAGTCGTGGTACTGCCACCGCTTAACTTTGCCAGTTGCCGAAAGTTCTTAGAATCGGATTCGGGTATCGTTTTCCCCTTTAACCACCGATATACTGTTGAAAAATCTACTCCGATAGCTTCTGCTAAAGCGCTTTGAGTCCAGCCTTCTTTCAGCAGCAGCTCGATCAACTGAGTCAGCCGCTTTTGGCGATCGAGTATAAGAGAAGACACAGAGCTAACAGTCACAAGTGCTTACCTGACGCTATTACCGTACATTATTTTACTTTCTGTAGCAGAGAAACCTCTCCGCTACAAAAGGGAGGGATTGAGACAAGACCTTTCGAGAATCAGATAAATTACCTCGGATCAGATAAATTACCTGGCACTATACATCTATTTAACGGTAAAGTCCTTGTATTTGCAAGGTTTGAGCAATTTTTTGACGATCGCATTTTTGACTGCCCCTGCTGTATTTTACCCCTTTTCTACAAAATTTGAGCAATCAAAGCCTTAATCGATTACGCAACTACTCTTGCATTATGCAATACTTAATCTTGCACCGCGCAAGACGGACGGAACATCAATGTCATCCTCCAACACAGTTCGCGGTTCTGATGCACATAACTTCTCTGTTGTTCTCCGCGCTGAACTCACTGCGAGAGTTGCACAGGACTGCCAGCTAAACAAAGCCGACGCTAAAGATTTGTCTGCCCAGAGCAGTACGCTCACTGATGCTGAAGCATTAGAATTAAGCAGCTTGGAATCTACAGTCGAACGGAGCTTGAAAGCTTTCTGGGAAATAGGGCAAGCTTTGCGCCAGATCCGGGATCGGCGCCTCTACCGACAAGACTTCTCGACTTTTGAAGACTATTGCACTAATCGGTGGGAAATGTCTCGTCGCTGGGCCTACCAATTGATTGACGCGGCAACCGTCTATGAAAATGTGCGCCATGGCGCACAAATCCTTCCCGCCAATGAGCGCCAAGTTCGCCCTCTCGCTGCACTACCCTCCCAAGAGCAGCCTAGGGCTTGGGCCCAAGCTGTTGCTACGGCTCCTAACGGCAAACTTACGGCTTTTCACGTTGCCCGAGTTGTTGAAGAACACCAGAAGAAAATTTCGACGAATAAGTCTAACAACGAGAATAGTTCCAAAAACCAACGAACTCTTTCAACCAATCATCCATCATCAGACGGTAAGATTTCAGCAGCCACTCAAGAGAATGCTGGGGAATTGGGAGCAACATCCAGTCAGACAGAAACTCAATGGCGAAGCTGCTGGAACTGCTACCACTGTAGTTTTGAGCCAATTCAAGGCAACCCCCAGAGTTTTTATTGTCACAAGCTAGGCAAACTAAGCTTTATTGAGAAGGATGGTAACGAACGCGGAGCTGAATGTAAATTGTGGCTCGATCGATGGATCGAGCCAGAGTTAGTCAAGAAGGCAAAACGAGCCCAACGAGATACTTTTACCTTAACTCTACAGCTCCCGATAGACCTGCAAGCCCAGATGCAAGATGCGGCTAAAACTCAAGGGCTGGCTGTAGTAGATTGGGCTGCACAAGTTCTCAAAGCAGCAGCTTCTACAATCAGTTTTGCTTCTGAAGTCCAGCCTACTCATAACATTACGCCCGCCGCCACAAGTGAGAATTAGGTACGTATTGGGCTAGAAATCGTCCAAATTAAACAGCGTAAATTGATGAGGCGATGTTGTCGTATTTCTGGGTCGGCGTTTGCCCTTAACAACTTCTTGAACTACTGGATTAGAGTGAATTGATGTCTGATCATTCAAGTCAATAACTTCTGAGCTTTCTCCTGAACTTATTTCATGTTCGACAGGACAATCAGTATGATTTTTAGCCTGAGACTCGACAGGCTCAAACCACTCAGTGTACCAATAAGTGGCGTTCATTGATTGGGGTCGATCGCTACTTAAAGTATTGCCAAGGAGCAAATCAGTTTGACCCAACCACCAAATCGGAACAGCCAGCCAAGGTGAAAACATATAAAACTGAAACAAAGCGCATTTTAACAGAGTAGGGTCTATATCTTGACCGATACCGCTCAGACAGTAATTCGACTGTGTTAACATTAAAGCACCCGTACCGCACGCAGGTTCATTGAAGCTGGAAATTCGCTCTGTCTTATCACCACTGACTAACTTAGATATCAACTGACACAAAGCTAAAGGTGTCGGATAAAACCCTGAACTTTTTTGAGCAGTCTTTCCGCAAATTTGGGGTAGCAGCCTGCCCATATAATCTTCAGGATACAGCATGAGAATTGACAGGTCAAACATCTGATAGAGACGCATTGATGCACCTTCACAGCCGGCGGGTTCTTTGGGTAAAATCTTGTAAGCTGGATGTCCGAATGCGAACAAAACCCAGTCCAAGAAAAACTCCAAATAGTCCCAAGCTGACCAAGTTTTCCATTCTCCATGTTGAGGAATGCAATTGAGAGTGTTATCTAGCATGGCTTCTGCGGTAGGAGAATGCTGCCATTCGATTTGGGGAATCGGTTCTGCTGGCAAAGTTTCCTCAATTACAAATTTGGGTAAAATTTCGGGTTTCCTGTTCTCCAGAAGGGCTAGCATTGGCTCCATCTTCCACCGCATCCAGGCATGAGCGGGGACAGCTTGACACAAAGCCCAATAATCCCACCTTCCCCATAAACATCGGTCTATTTGTGCGAGAATTGTTAAAAGCCAGCCCGGCTTTAAATCTCGTTTGAGGTTGGGAATTAAAGCTTGCTTTTTCTTAGGTTTATAGGGTTGATTTCTGAAATGTAACAGCGTTGACTCTCTAGTCTTGGAGTCAATGACTGGTAAGACAAGCTTGTTTTTCATAAGTACAAGTCTGAAAAATGCACCCCTAAAAACCGCAGTAGCGGTTCGCACAATTCTATGTTGATGCAAGCAGCGTCTTGTTTAATAAAAACAGTAAAAAATTTTGGGGAATAGAGTGTATAGCCTTTCTCAGAAAGATGAGGTACAATAACAGCAGTGTGTAAACCAGTTAAAAATATTTGACGATGTAACTTGTCCGAACGCAAACTCGATGGCTTTTCCTAACTCTTGATAATTAGTAGTCTTGATTGAACGGAGAATGATTTTAAGTTTTGACCACAGATTCTCAATTGGTGAAAAATCTGGTGAATAAGGTGATAAGTATATTAATTTTGCGCCTTTCTTTTCAATAGCTTTTTTGACTTCTTCTCCCAGGTGTATAGGACAATTATCCATCACCACACAAGCACCTTTCCAGAGTTTGGGTACGAGTTTTCTGATAATAAAAGCTTCAAATGTAATTGCATCAGTTCCGCCTATTAGATTAACCGATGTCAAAATTTCATTGACTGACATTGCTCCAATTATTGAGACATTTTTGCCACGTTTAGTTGGTTTGGGTCCCTGGGCTCTGTCACCTTTTAAAGACCTAGCATATAACCTAACCATTGCCAAATTAACTCCCGATTCGTCAAGGAATATTAAGTCTTTCAAACTAATCTTTTTAATTGTTTCCCAGAACTCACATCGCAGGATTTGAACTCGGTCGGTGCCTTTGCCTGAAGGGAATAGAGTTTTTTTTTTACAGTAATGTTTAAAAGTTTTATCATTCTTCCTATGGTAGCTCTACTAACGGAAAATCCGATTTTTCCATAAAGTAAATAACGGAGTTCTTCAAGAGTTGCATCATTATTTTCTTCAATCAATTGGGCCAAGATGAGTAGTTGCTCCGCATTGAGTTTGCCTTTGACTCCACATCGGTCAGTTCTCGGAGTAATGTTTTTTGTTTCACGATATTGTTTAAGCAATTTTTGTACAAAACTCAGGGCTACAGAAAAACGCTTAGCTATTGCTTTTTGTGAAATGGGTTCAGTATGATAAGTATCAAGGATTTTTTGCCTAAAATCAATCGAATAAGCTTTCATTTTTAACAATGTATGAAGTTTGGTACAAGTAAACGTGTTGTGAGTCAAGCAGATCGTGCTGTCAAAAAAATGCTATTATGTGTGGTATGGCTTTCGCGTGGCTTTACTGAACCATGTAATTATAGTTCATTTGAGCTGAGCTTCTCTGTTTGACCCTCACGAGTGAGTGTCAGTAACATGATACCTCATCTTTCTAAGAAAGGCTATAGCTATTTTCACACAAAAAAGCTACACTCTATTCCCACTCCCATTTTCCCTATTTCTCTCTCCTTATTCCCCTTTCTCAGCCGTCTATTCCACCCATTTTTTGATATTTAAGGAGTAGAAAATGCTTCGCACAGCAGCAGCCCCACCTGCTTAAGTAAAGCTTTATTGCCATCAGGGCATCCCGACTGAATCAAACATTTAGGACAGCCAGAACTGCAAGAACAACTGCGGGCTAACTCAGCAGCCGCATGAGCTAATTTAGGGAGAGAACGAAAAATAGCTTCCGAGGTTCCCGAACCCCCTTCTGCTAAATCGTAAAAGAGTCCTGCATAGTCATTTGCACCTCTCTTCTCTACCAGAAAATTCACATCATTAGGTGAAGCCAAAATAGTCAGAGGTAAAGCTGCTAAAATTTGATGGCCGAAACTGTGAATAGCCAACAAATTCGCGGGGTACTCCCACAACTGCTGATATCCGGGAGGAATCGGCTGTTGAGACTGAAGCAATTCCTGGCGAGTAGCTGTTACTACGTGTTGCAGGTAACATTCAACCCGGGAATTCAAACTAATTTGCAGTACAGGAGTCGCAAATTTTATTTCGTAAGGTTGCTCAAAGTTTACCTCATTAAGAACCGATGTTAGCTCAGCCGAGCGAGTTCTCTTGCCACAAACAGGACAGGCAGTACATTTTGGTAAATGCTCTCTGTAATTGACACACTTTCTATTGAGACAAGTTAACTCGTAATTGCGAGTTAATAATTGATAACCAGTGACAAGTTGGCTAATTTCCCCCCAAGCCAGTTCCAGAATAGCTTGAGCTGGAATTGCATTACTATCCGTTGAATTGGTTTGAACATTTCTTTCAACTTCTGGAATAAGCAACGGGATTTGTTGAGGCAAACTCAAATTCTGCTTGAGGCTGGTATCAGTGTGGCTAATCGCTACAGTAAACAGTCGAGTTTCAGGGCTGTTTTGCAAAATAGCTTTGCCATTCAAGAGCGAGCGCGAAGTATAAGTCACCAAACAGCCGTCTGAGTTTTGCGTGCGGTAAATAGCACCAGGAAATACCTCTCGATAAGCAATCTCCGCACTGAGGAATTCAATCTCTTCTTGAGTATCCGCATCCACCAGTTGTATCGTGCTAGCACCCGTTCCCCCTCGAAAGTTTACATCTTTATGCGGAAAGCCCTTAGCCCATAATTTATCCCGGCTTTTGTGAAGAACACCTTGCTCAATTAAAGCCGTTGCAATTTGAGGAGCACTCTTGCCAAAGTAGTGCTTGAGCTTATTGACAGGAATGCCTGTTTCGACAGCCGCGCACATCAAATGTTTGGCAATATCTATGGGATAATTGGCATTAAAGCTCACCAATTCAGATTCGGCTGACACCAACAATTCAGGGCGCTCGGCAAAATAGTTATCCAAAGGTGATTGTGCAATGGGAATGAAGACAATTAAACCGGAGTTTGTCCGACCGGCTCGGCCAGCCCTCTGCCTGAAAGCTTGCAAGCTTCCCGGCCATCCCCTAATAATAGCAAAATCAAGTTGAGGCAAATCAATTCCCGCTTCGAGAGCGCTAGTGCTGAGGATACACTTAACTGTTCCTGACTGCAAAGAGTTAATAATTTCCATGCGGCGCTCGCTTGTTAAACTGCCGTAAAAAATTGCTACTTGCGACTCAATTCCCGAGTTAGTTTGAGTTACAGCTTCTTGCTTAAAAGTTGCCCACAAGTTCTTAATTGCTTGTCGGCCGTTACCGAAGCAAATTCCGCTTTGCCCTTGCTGCAACAAAAACATAATGATGCGAGCAACATCGGAATTAGCATCATGAGTGGGTTTAGTAACAATTAATTGCCGTTCTGGGACAGCAGCTCCGCTAGAGTTAATCCAAACTAACCGCTCGGGTTTATTGATAGTTCGCTTTCGACTTCTACCAGATAGTAACTTCGCTAATTTAACGGGATTGCCAACGGTAGCACTCAACATCAGGAATTGCAGTTTTTGAGAACAACCTCCGCGCTCGTCTACTGCCAATTTTAAGCGGCGAATTAAGCTAGCCATGTTAGCTCCGTAAACTCCGTTAAAAGTGTGAGCTTCATCTAGGACAATATAGCGGAGGCGACTTAAAAAATGCTGCCAAGGCTGACTCCAGTGAACGCCTTTCAGCGCATAGTGAATTAATTCTGGTGTTGCGCTGATTATGCTAGGGTTTGCAGCTAATAATTGTTCTCGGGTTTTGGGAGGAGTATCTCCAGTTAGAAGGGCAAGGCGCGGGCGGGCCGGCTCAGGAATCAGTTGGAGCAAATCGGCAAGTTTTTGACTTTGGTCGGCTGTTAAAGCTTTCAAGCCATAAATAGAGAGTGCCGTAAATTGATGTTGGAGAATGCCCTCTAAAATAGGCAAGTACGCACTTAAAGATTTGCCAGAAGCTGTTGCTGTGCTGAGGATGACATCTTTGCCCTGGCGCACGGCTTTGAGTGTTTTAATTTGGTGCGAATAAAGCTGTTGAATGCCTTGGCGGTGCAAAGCAGAAATTATTGAAGGCGGCAAGTCTTGAGGAATTTTGTAGAGCTTAGGAGTTGTAGCAGTCGCGATTGTCTGATAAATAACCTCTTCGCCTAAAAACTCACACAAATCGGCTGTTGCAGTTGGCTGCAAGTGGCTTGCTTCTGGGAAGTTATTTTGGTGAAAGTCAGGTCTGGCTATTAGCTGGGAAAGAAGGTTGATATAATTGGGAGGCATCGGTCACTCTACGAATGAATTTTTTCTCTTTTACTACCGATAGGTAGGAAAAAGAAGGAGAGAGGAAATTCCAAAAAAACCAACTGGGAGTCGGACTGCTTTGGGTAGCAATTATGGGTTTTAATTCAGGAACTAGGGAAACGGTAGGCCTCTGGCTGACTGCGCGATCGCCTCGTGAGGCACTATAATGAGTCTTGCAGGAGTCGTGAAACTCTCTTCTCTTTCTGACCTTCGCGTGCTTCGCGATTCGTTTAAAACTTGTTTTTTTCAAAACTTATAAAAAAAGTTCGGCAAGCGGAAAACTCATCGGCTTTAGCCATGAGATGTAAGCGGCACGGGCGGTTTAAACCGCCGTGAATCTTTCTGAATTCTTAATATTTAAAAGGCGACTGCTATATTAAGATATGAACAAGGAGGTGAGTGAGATTGCTAACAAACTATATTTACAAATTGCGCCCCAATCAAACGCAAGTCTTAAAAATGTCGGCTTGGGTAAATATGCTTAGAAGTCATTACAACTGGTGTCTAAATGACAGAATTACCCAATACAGCCAACAGTTTATCCAAGGCGACTACTGCGATATTATAACTTATGGCGAAGTTTCACCGTTAACCTGTTTCGTCAGCAAAAGTGGCGCAACCGGAAATCCCTGGAAAGACGATAAGTTTGATCAAGAAGGTAAGGCTAGAAATCCCCGTAGAAGTGCGGCGGACATTCAAATTACAGCATTGCCAGAATTGAAAATTGCTAGACCTTGGTATGCTCAAATAGATTCAACAGTTCTACAACAGAATGTTAAACGCTTAGACACTGCTTATAAGAATTTCTTTGAAGGCAGAGGATTTCCCAGGTTCAAAAACCGTAGCAACTTTACGTCTTTTACTTATGTGATGGGCGTAAAACTAAAGGGCAATAAAATCTATCTCCCTAAACTGGGCTGGATGCGATTTCATAACTCTCGCTCAATCCCAGATGGATTTACCATCAAGGCTTGCACGGTTAGAAAACGTCAAAATGGTTGGTATATTTCCATCAGAATAGAGGATAAATCTGTACCTGAATACAGCGCTAAACTTCTTAGTGATAATCCCAAAGTAATAGGGTGCGATTTAGGAATAACTAAGCTGGTTCACCTTTCTGATGGACATCAAATCGAGAATCCCAAGTTTGCAACCAACAAAAAAGCTAAGCGGACTCTGAAAATTAGACAAAGGCGAGTTAGCCGTAAGGTCAAAGGTAGCAAAAACCGCAAAAAAGCGGCTATCATAGTTGGGCGATTTCATCAAAAGATTGGTAATAAACGCCAAGCGCATCAATGGAAAGTTGCTGACAAAATTGTGTCTCGCAACGTCGATGTAATTGCCCTAGAAGATTTAAACATCTCTGGGATGATGCGCCGATGTAAGGTGAAAAATGACAATGGGAGATTCCTGAAGAATGGACAATCTAGAAAGAAGGGTTTGAATCGTTCTATATCTGATGCAGGTTGGGGTGAATTGATTTTAAAGATTGAGTATCTTGCTGTGAAGCAAGGAAAAATCACAGTTAAAATCAATCCTAAACACTCTAGCCAAGAATGCAGGAATTGCGGTCATATTGACAAGTCGAATAGAGATGGTGAAAAGTTCATCTGTGTCGAATGTGGATATCACGAACACGCTGATATTGGCGCTGCTAAAACCATCAGAGATAGAGCTTTGACAATAGTACGTGGGGACTCCGCGAAACTTGGTGCTAGTCATCTACGCCCAAAAGGTATCACCGCGCTCAAAGAGCAAACGCGGTGAGTTTGGGAACCTGAGCAATCAGGATATTAAGGTTGCGAAATCTTAATAATCTCAGTCGCTTTAGCGCTGAGAGTGTCAATTAGACTGGCTATATAATAATTAGTACAGTACACTTTACCAATTACCAGATGTAGCTCATTTAACCCAGAAGTGTTATAGTATCCAATTAAGAATAATAAACCTATGCCTTACAGTAAATTCACTCTCAGCAAAGCTGTAGAAGATTTTCATCTCACAATCATTGAAGGAGCGCGTTTTTTACCAGAAATACTCCCAGTGACTCCTAGTCTTTTACTACAAGATACTCTTAAAGAAACGATTCCCTGGGCGATCGCGGTGAGTAGCGAAAAAGCTCGTTCTGAGGGGATTATCAATCCTGTTTTACTAGAAGTAAAACGCCAGCTTCAAGGACAGATTAGCGTTTTTTCCGGCGAGGAATTCAATGTAGAACCGGAGGCTGAACTCACAGGCTATGTTGACTTTCTCCTGAGTCGTTCCCCGGAACAACTATTTATCAAAGCTCCTGCGGTTGTATTGGTGGAAGCCAAAAAAGAAGACCTTAAACCGGCTCTTGGCCAATGCCTTGCAGAAATGGTTGCAGCTCAACGCTTTAACCAACAAAAGCAACAGCCGATATCGACGATTTACGGAACGGTAACTAGCGGTACCGTCTGGCGGTTTCTTAAACTAGAAGAGCAATGCGCGTCCATTGACCTTACAGATTATCCACTACCTCCTGTTGACCAAATATTGGGCTTTCTCGTTTGGATGATGCAGGAAAAGTGAGCTGCTTTTAAACGGCTTTTGGGTATGTCAGTTAACTGATTTTCACCGATGATAGTGCGTTCGTACTCTTAAAAACTGCGGGGACTCTCGGCAATAACTAATGACTATTTCTCGACTTTCTGAGCTTTAACTTCTAACTGCTTTCGCTGTCGTTCTACAAACTCAGCTAGAGAAGTTTTCCGAATTTCCATCTCCTGAAAATCCACCCCAAAACTAGCTGTTTTCAGCTCAACCGCTAAAGCTTCAGTAATATCGATAATTTCCACCCAACTCGCACATTGATAATCTGAGTCTTCATATTGCTTAATTCGATTTTCTTCCAGCCCCAGTCTATCCGCCAGTTCTTTTTGAGTCATTTTCGCAGCAATTCGAGCTTTAATTAAGACTCTTGGCAGTTCTAAAATCGAATCTACTTCAATTTTGAGGTATTGAGTGCGATCGCACCCCACCAATCTTTCATACTCAGCTATTTCTGCCCTAAAAGTATCCAGATGACTTTGGATAGATTCACGCATCACTAACCACCAAGGATCGTTCTTTTTCACCTCTTCATCTTGGGCGTCATACTGGGCTAGCGTAGATTCACATCTTTTCGCTAACTCTTGGGTATACTCATATTGCTTTTTATTTCTAATCATGGCGACCACCTTACTAAATCTATAGCAATAATTCCTTTAGGATGCAGCTCTCTGTCCCGTTGAAATAATTCATAGGAAGTTAGATCGTAACTACCGACTGGCTGGTCGGACGGAAAGATTTCACCGCGATAAAGAGCTTTCTGTGCGGCTCTATCTGCATAATTTCTCAGTCGAGGAGCATGAGTTTTCAGATAATTCATATCAACCTCTTCTCTATCCCAACAAGCATCAAAATCTTGAGGAGCTAGTTTGCTAGTAATAAAACTACCATTGATGTAAATTGTTCGGCATCCTGCTGCCTTTAGCTGCTAAGAATGCCATTTGCAAACCCTCTATCATGCGAGTACGAAGTGGTGTTATTCCAAAGCGATCTTTGAATTCTTCCCATTCGGCCCTATACACTCCTGGTGGCAAGTTGCCGTTCTCATCAAATTCGGGAATCATGCCCTCACACCTTTACATTTTAACACAATTTTATTGTTGGTTTTTATAGCTATTGATTTCCTCAGCATACCTGAATATGCAGGCAAAAAGCCATCGCTATGAGTTATAATTAATAAGTTGTAACAGAAGCGACTGGTGCGATGCAGGGTTTTGAGTTAACTTTCAGGTCTAATTCGACACCGAATGTTCCGAATATTCCGACTCAATACGGTCAAATAGAAGTCGCCACAACTACATTTAGACTCAACGGTCAAACTCACACCTAAACGATGGAATACGACGAGGATTCGGATGGCCTAATCGTCGCTATCAAAACTTCCCAAGGTAACAGTCAATCAGTAGTTTATGATGCCTTGGAACAGGTCAAATCGATGACAGATGTATTTGGCAACGTCACATCATACAGCTACGACTTGCAACAAGCATCCGGGCCAACAATACAACTCCACCTGCTGGGTCGGTTGTAACTCGCATTGACGAAATTACCTTACAGAAAAAATATGGTAAGCGGAAAGCGAGCAAAACTTTATTTAGTCCGCTCGATGCAAGCGACTCTCTTAGACTTTAGTTCCAGTAAAATTTGGCAACAAATCTGGACTTATTGTACATTATATTACGCCAAAAATGTTAAAAAATACCTTGGATAAGTAATGAAAAAACAGCTTTTTTAACAAGGCAGTTAATGAAAGACTGCCGAATTAACTCGGCAGCGCTTTCCTGTTATTTAAGGTGAGTGAGTTGAGTGATGCTGAGCAAAGCAGGCAACATCGAGTCAGGCTTATCTCCTGTTTTGAGAGCAATTTCTAAATCAAACAAAATGGAGAGGGATCGACTTAAGAATTTCGCAGATACTTCCTTAACCTCCTGCTTAAGGAAATACAGCCGTTTGGGGTTACTAATTCCGCAGATGCTAGCAATTTCGCTATCAGAACGTTGTTGGTCGGAATTGATAGTAGCTTTTACCCACAGCCAAGTTTTAAACTGAGTTTGGAGAGTGGCAATAATTGCTAAAGGAAACTCGGCCCGAGATAGCAATTCATCAAGCACCTTAATTGCCGCCACTGCTTGACCTTTTAAAAGAGCTTCGGCAAGTTGAAAACAGTTGGCTGTGGTAGCTGGAACGAGGATTTTAGCAGCTTCTTTCGTAATGCGAGCGCCTGCTGCATAAATAGCTAATTTCTCTAGTTCACTGACTCTTCTAGCAGAATCGTTGCCAATGGCTACCGCTAGATAACTGACAGCATCTCTGGCAATTGAGAGATTCATCTGTTTAGCAGTAGTAGCGATCGCACTTTCAATCAAATCAGTACGCCAAGGAGGAATGAGAGTAAACTCCTTAAGTTTACCAAACTGCAACAAATGCTTAACTACCTTGAGTCGCTTGTCGATAACAGCAGCAGTGAAGACTAAGTGCGTTGTAGCAGGTAATTGGGGCAAGATTTGCAGCAATTCTAGCCCCATTTCTCCAAATTGCTTGAAATCGCAATTTTCAACGACAATAAGTTTGTTTCCTCCGCCGAAAGGAACTGAAGCAGCAGCAGAGAGGGCTGCATCCAGGGAAGAAGCATGGAAGCGGTGGATGTTAAAATCTCGCCATAGAGGATGAGTTTGAGTCTTAAACTTTTCAACTTCTCGTTCAATTGCGTAGGTGTCATTCCCAATTAGGATGCTAATCATGCTGCTAACTCCTCCTGTTGTTTGACAGTTACAGTAACAGAGCGGCCTAAAGCTTTAGTAACGATCCGCTGCACGGATTCAAGGTGACTCTGAAACTTGTTCGCGTATTTTCTTTCTACTGCTAACACACATAAATCAGCCGAAAGTTCGGCAATTTGAGCGCGGTTTAAGAGGCTACGATTTCCTGGTTTCGCTGCTGCTACTACTTGCGCCCAAGTTGTTTCAAAGTCAGGATAATCTGCCTCTATTTTTTTAGGGGTTTTATCAAATTTGTCAGGCTGATTAGATTGGGAAGTTGCCGGCAACCGCGTTTCGGGGGCAGCGGGTTTGCAAGACAGCATCAAGTTCAGCAGACAGACTTCTAACCAGGTAGCAGCATTGGTGCTAGTTCTCAATTGAAATTCTGATTTTTGCAATTGTGTACAAGCCGCATCAATTGTTTCAAAATCGAGATGAAGAGCGAGCGATCGCAGTTGTGAATAGCCTACTGGTCCTGTAATTAAATTCTGGCAGTGGCGCGTTGATTTGACAATGAGCAAATCTCTCATTGCTGCTAGCAAGCTGCTGAGAATCAGTTTGGGGGTTTTGCCGCTGTCAATGAGCGTTCTCGAAGATTGCAGTACGCTTAAGGTATCGCCAGAATGAATGGCTTTGAGAAGGGCGATCGACTCTTGCTCGCTGATACTGCCAGATACTTCTGCAACTTGAGTTAGGGTAATCTCTGAGTTTAGCAGTGAAAGCTGAGAAAGTAATTGCAGGGCATCTCTTAACCCCCCGTCACAGGTGCGAGCGATCGCCCGCATGGCCTCACTTGCGATCTCAATAGATTCAGCGGAGCTAATTTTGTGCAATTGTCCGATAATAGCATCAACTGACAAGGCTCGGAAGTTAAAAGTTTGGCAGCGGGAGATAATTGTCGGCAGGACTTTATGTGCTTCCGTCGTACAGAGAATAAACACCACATGAGCCGGAGGTTCTTCAAGGCATTTGAGGAGAGCATTTTGAGCGCTGGTACTGAGTTGGTGACACTCGTCTAAAATCCAAATGCGGTAACGGCTCATCGCTGGGGCAAAGTTGCTGTGTTGTATTAATTCTCTGGCATCATCCACGCCATTGTGAGAGGCAGCATCGATTTCAGTTACGTCTAAGCTGGAACTGGAATCAATGGTTTTACAGCTTGAACATTGCCCGCAAGGAGTGGCGGTTGGCTTTTTGTTATTCAAACAATTGAGGGATTTAGCAAGGATGCGAGCGGTTGAGGTTTTGCCTGTTCCTCTGGGGCCAGTAAATAGGTAAGCTTGAGCAATTTTGTCGGAGGTGATGGCATTGGTCAAGGTTGTTTTGATGGTATCTTGACCTACTAATTCTTGTAGGTTTTTTGGTCGGTATTTGAGGTGCAGTGGTTGGTACATTTTGAGTGGTTAGAATACTTCTGGTAACTATTCCCCGATAGGGGAGCCATGCCTGAAGTTATGCCATTTCTCAAAAATCTTGCTACAGAATTGTTAGCTTTGTTTGTGGGATCTGTTTGTCATGTGCGGATCTGTGAAATTGTTTGTCTAAATTAGGAATTTTTAATGGCGACACACCCTACGGCTACTATTGCATGAGTCTTAATAATTAGTATTAATATAAGTTGTTGGTGCGAGAGTATTGAACACACTTCTAGATAACTTTTATGTTAAAATAGGAATTTAAATCATCCTAATTTATACAGTAATAGGCTCCGAATTGGGGCAGGAGAGGGCATCAAATTTAGATGCCGCTCCCCACCTTTTATTCTTGCGGAGCGATAATGTATTCGCACTCCTTAGCCTCTGTACCCGACGCTGGTATTCCAAACGGTGCAATCAGTATGGGAGCCGTAGGAGTTGCCATTAACATCCGCAAATCCGAACTAGAAACAGCTTTAACTGTATCAATTAAATAGCGGATGTCGCACTTGATCCGAAAGTCACAACCGAATAGTTTGGCATCAACTATCTCAGTACCAGAACTGAGAGTATTATTTAGTGAAATTCGCACTTGTTGACTATCTAAATCGAATTCAAAAATTGCTGTAACATGGGACTTATCGCTGTGAGAAGCTAACCGCTCTAAGGCTTTTAAAAAGCTGAGCTTCTCTACCACAATTTGATGGCTAAGTTCATGCCGATAAGGAGCAATAATCTGGTCGCAATTCGGGTATTTTCCTTCTAATAACTGCGCTGTCAGCCGCCAATTGTTCCACTCAAAAGCAACAAAGTTATTGCTATTGTCAGGCTCAGTCTCATAGTAAATAGCTACTCTGTCAGTGGGATTCAAAGTCCGCTCTAATACCCGGAGTACCTTAGTGGGTACTGTAAATTGCACGTTTCGAGTGTTCAAAATATCGGAATCACTGCTTTCACTGAATCCTACAACCATTGCTATCCGATGTCCGTCTGTTGTCCAAACTCTCAATTGAGAAAGTCCCCTTTCTGCGTCGTGGCTTAGTTGAAAGTTAGCTCCAGTTAAGATACGTTTGGTTTCTTCAGAACTTACAGCAAATAAGCTGGCTTTGAGGACAGCAATTAACACGCTAGCAGGAATGGTCACAAGTTTTTGTTCAAGGCTCTTGATAGCAGGGAATTCGTCCGCAGTTAGCCCACGAATGACGTGCTTGCTCCTTGATGCAGTCAGAGTGGCACTGACTGATGGAACGTCACTTCCTTTGATAATTTCCCAAGAACTCTTTAAGGTAACGCGACTTTTCGGAAATTTTCCGAGAATGTCTGCGAGTATGGTGGCAGGGAGAGTGAGCTTTCCAGATTGATTGACATTAGCTTCAAAACTCGCTTGTATCCCAAATTCCAGGTTATAAGCAGTTAAATGCAATTGTCTAGTTGCGGCATCTGCTTCTATGAGAATATTGGATAAAATGACATGGTTGTTATTGCTATAAATGCTGCTTTTGAGAGTTTGGATGTAATCATTTAATTCTCTGGCATCACAGGCAAATTCAACGATTGAAGGGGAAGGGTAAGGAGAAGGCTCCGGCAATGTCTCATCGTTTGATTTAGCTCCTAAATCAGAAGCATCTGTGGCTGAAACTGGTGTATATTCTGTGAATTTTTCAGAGGGTTCTACTTGTTCTGAAAGTGCTGTTTCCGGTTCAGAAGTTGAAGAACCTTTTGTGATTTTTGTAACAGATTTTTCAGCCTTAGCGGAATTAGTCGCTGTTTCAGGAGAGCGTTTTTTCTTGGTTGCTCTCTGTACTACTTTTTGCTGAGGGGGTGTTTCTGTAAGTCTAGATTTTGCCATAATTAGTTGTGTGTCAGAAGTTCGATTTGCCGCTGCGGTAGCAGCACTCGCGAGCGGTGGCTGAAAAAAAAGAGTCGAAGTGTGGAAAGAGTGGAACCAATATGGTTGAGAGCAGGTGGATTATTGTAATTATTTTTTAACAATTAAAGGTAATAATCAACCTTTATTTTAGGATGATAAATTTGAGCTTGTTGATTAATAAAATCGTAATCTAAGTAGCAGTTTTTGGGAGTGCATCTTGTCGAAAAAAAGAGAGCGAAGCATTCCGGCATATAAGTTATTGGTGAACGTCTTATATTTACGGAGGTCATGCTTCGCCCTACTGATATATTATTCTAAGTGAGATGTCGCCTTTTTCACAAACCGATTAATTGCTATTTTCTCCCTACTTTCTACTGCCTATCATCAAAAGTTACTTGAACCAGATTTAGTTAAGTATCCTAATGCAAGTTGAACTCTGGATGAAATTGGAGGAACAAATAGTATCCGTTGGCGGCAGCGACTCGTTCCGACATACAAGAGGCGGTGGTATTCTTTAAGTTTCTGTTTGCTGCTCATTTCTTTTCCCACCAATAGCCGAGTCAAAATGTCATTAATGTCCAAACCCACTTCATCAAAAGTGCTGCCTTGAGAATTGTGAATAGTCAGGGCAAAGCAATTGTCAATTTCGGCAAATATGTCGTCCTTAAACCAATAATACTTGCGCCATAAAAATCCGCTGCGCTTGGCACTCTTGAGTTTTTCCTTAAGTTCAGCCTGGTAGCGTTTATTTTCGGATTCATGCAGCACAAAGATTTGCCGAAATAAACCGTCATCGGTCACAATCTTTAAAAGCCATACTCGATAGCCGTAGTGTTGGCTCGTTTCAACTTCTTTAATGGTAAATTCAGTTGAAGTGGGCAAAATAACGGTCTTACCATCAGGGGCCATGACTGGTTTCTTAGTAATCAGCCTTTCTCCCGGTATGAATCTGGGGGCTGTTTGACCGTAAACTTGTTCTCGGAGGGCCTGATTGTAATAGTTGACTTGCTTGTTTGTCCAGCACAGAATCCGAAAGCAGTCAGGGTTGGAAGTGAATTCGCGCTTGATGGTTTTGAGGGCGTATTGCAGGAGTGTTTCTGGCTTAACTTTGAATGCACCGTTAGATTTGTTCCCTTGAGTGTAGGTAGAATGTGGCAAGAACATATCGGTTTTATTCTTGACACAAGAACGGCATTCGGTGATGAAGTCGAGGACGGGACTTTCTCCAGCTTGCCTGACAACTTCGGTTAGCATAGTTTTATTGGTAATGCTGAAGACAGGCGAGCGTTTTTCTCCGACGGGGTTAAGCTGAGCTGGATCGCCCATGAGAATTAATTTGCGGTGGTTGAACAGGGTACGTTCAAATCTACGCTCAATCCAAGACCATAATTGAGTTCCAACCATCGAACATTCGTCAAGAAAAATGATATCGTAGAGGTGGAGGTAACAACAGCTTGTCTGTTCTAAGACTTTCTCTTGTTCTTTGCGAACTATGCCTAAGCCTAAAAGTTGGTGTATTGTCAGAAAGTCTACTCCGAAAATACCTTGAGAGGCTGCCATTTTTCTGAGAATACCGACGGCTTTGTTAGTAGGTGCAGTGAGGACAATGCGCTTGCTTTGAGCCAAGAGTTCTTTGATTAGAAGAAAAATAAGTGTGCTTTTTCCTGTGCCTGCATAACCGCAGAGCAAAAAGAATGACTCAGTGCTGCTTGCAAATGTTCTCAATTTGTCGAGTGTTTGCTGCTGTTGTGGTTTGAGAGTGAAGGGAATTTGTTTAAATTCCTGCGGTCGTTCTAGTAAGGTTTGAATCATTATTAGTGCTAGATAATAACTCTATCGCCTCCCTAATAAGCGTTAGCTTGAGTGCAAGACTGTTTCACGAAGCAGGTTAAATCAACAAAAAAAAGGCGATAGCGCTCTGGTACACTAGAGGGCGATCGCTGATTTATTTGTTGATTAATAATATGAACAGTGGTTGTTGGTTTTTAAACAATAACAACTTTGGTCTTCTTAACTCGCTTGATATTAGCTGCTGTTCCTTTGCTTTGTCCGTCCCAGATGGCTAGTCCGTAATCACAATGCGAACACATTTGGATGTCGCGAGCGCTATAGTTTCCGGGAATGCCAATGGTGGGATAACCAAAAGTATTCCTAGGTTTGCCATTGCCGCTAAATAAGGCATAGTAAACCAAGACTTTCTGGTAATTCTTAGACTGCAAATACTGCTGAACTAAGCTATCAATACCAGAAGCATCACCGACTATAACTTCAAATCCTAGTTCAATGATGCGATTGAGAGATGCGATTGCTCCTAAAGGCAATTCATTAATGGAACGACTACCGGAAATCATTACTGTTTTGTTCATGCGATCCTGGAATTGTAGGGTCAAGGGTGAATTGAATAGCACTCAAACTCAAAGATTGTTCCTTGAGTTGATATTTACGACTAGAAAAAATCAACATTTTCTGCCATTAGGCAATTTATATTTTGGATTAGTAACAGAGTTGTTTATCGCATTTACACTGTTATAAACTAGCCAATTATATTGGATTTCCCATTTATTCCATCATCTTGGCATCTTTTCTAAATCAAATTCAGCAACTTTTCGGAGAGTTTCTAAGCGCTTACTTAAAGTTTTATGCCGGGGACATTCTACAGCGTATTCGTATTTAGAGCCTGTATGTTGAATATCTGGAACTTGGCAATCAATTAAGTTGCTAAGGTAGCCGACTAGCTTTTTGACAGGTATTAGCCAAGCCTTAGCTAACGCTTTAGTACGGAACCCAATCCAAGCTCTAAAGTAGGAGCCGTCTTCGCTAATCTGATAAGCCACATTGGGGGATAATTTAACAATAGATTCGATACGAGCTATACCCAAACCTTTGAGTTCGGTCAAACTGTAATTTTGGATTTCTCCGCTGTTCCACTCGATTTGGAATGGACGTAGATTTTCAACGTTCAAGCGTTGGACTGTCCCCCTTTGTTGAACTCCTTCTCGGCCTTTTAAAATGTAATCTCCCTCTTTAAATCCGTATAATCCTTGTTTCTTGGCTAGGTTTTCTAGGTGCTGCTTCCAGGTTTCTTCCCAAGCTATGTTAAATTCTAGAAGTTCGTAATTTTCTTCGCTCAATTGTCGAGCCAGTTTTTCTTTGAATTGCTGTTTTTGAATTGGCATAGCGAATTCTAAGAAGTTGTCGGGTATTTCGAGAGCTAAATACGTCTTAGCTCGGATTTTGAGGTCAGCAACAGACAAACTGCGAGCGACTTTTAACTGCTGAGGTGCAGGAATATCTATGGTACAACTTGTCGGGAAGCCTGGAAACAAGTTAATGGGAAAGAGATAAGATTGGTCGAGAGTCGAGATGAAAATGTGGTGTTTAGTCAGCGATTCTACTTGGAAAATAGTTGTGTTACTGAATTGTACCTGTTGCGAATTAGCAAGTACGATGGTTGTGCAAGCTGGAAGTTCTCCAGTAGTTTTTTGAGGAATAAACTGAGGCACAAGGGAGATTTTGAGGACACGAATTTCATCAAGTGTATAATTCCAAGAAAAGCTGTCTTCGCTGTTACTAGCATCCCAGGTAATTCTTACAGGTCGATCGGTTTGATTTAGAGAAGTGACAGTACCGTAATGCTTACCAGTTTTGATGATATCGCCTACTTTAAAGGGAAGTTGATCGGAAGGATGCGGAGTGAGAAAAGGGAAAATTACCGCTACCACTTCTTTAACTTCACTGGGGGGAGTGTTGTCAGATTTAGAGCAAATATTTGAGAGACCGATTAAAGCGGTGTTAGAGTCCATAACCTTTGAGAAGTTAATTTTTTTTCAACTTCTCCCGTTAGGGGGTATCTTCTCGAACAGAAGCCTAAAACTTTCTAGTTTTCGCTAGCATCTTTGGTGCATATAAAGCTAATTTAGGCTTTATTTAGGCTTTAAATTTGTTTAAGTCCCGCTAGATATATCGCCATGCTGTCAAGATCACGATATGGAAAACTAAGCGAGCAAAGATGCCCACTTCTGAAAAAATTGCTGCCGCCATAGAGACGATAGACCACTTGGTAGCTTGGCTACAAGATACCGGACTGAGTGCGTCCGCGATCGCCCAGTTTAAATTCAACTCGCTGGCCTCTATGTACCCAGAACTCAAAGGGGTAGCAGAGACGGCAAAACAACTGATTGGTGCAGCTTCCCCTTTGACAGAAGTTGGGATGACAGTAACGGAACTAGCAGCAATACTCACAGATAACTTAGAGTGCAAAATCAAGCCAGATTTAGTCAACAAAGCTCTAGTTTCATTGGGGTATCAAGAGCGTAATGAAGCCAAGCGAATTTGGATACTGACACAAGCCGGCTCAGCTCATGGTATTTCCTTGCTGGCTACTTCAACAACAAACAAATGGAGTGGTTCTCAAATAAAGTGGTATCGCTCTCTAATTCCCATCTTAGAAGAATACTTAACAAATACAGGAATTTTAGAGAATGGCAGCAGTAGCGATCTCACTGCAATACAAGATACAGAACACTCTGAAATTTCCGAAAAAAGCCTTGCATCAATTACTCAAAATGGTAACTCTCCTAGTATTGACTACTCTCAGGGCTGAAGCACCTGAGTTTCCCGCGTATCGTGAGGCTCTATGAAAAGAAAGCAACTTGGACAGTGCCTGAGTGAGTCAAGGTATGGGAAATTACAGTCAATCCTAGTCAGATTGAGCTGATTCAATCCTTTGCCGACGATGCCTACACGAAACGCTACAACTCAACACAGTATTAAACCAAAAAAAAATCTTAATAAAGTTAGCAAAATAAAGGGAAGGGGAAGGGGAGGGTAAAGGTGTATTGTTCAACCTTTACCCTCCCCTCTACTCTCTCAGATTTTTCAGATGGGTATGAGGGCTATGTCCTTGATTTTATCAAGCTTTTGACGGGGTTGTTATCCCGTTAGGTGTAGCTAACCAGGATTTGTATCAAGTACAACTAAACTTTATGAGAGATGAACAACTGATAAATTCTGAGCGCATAGAACCAGATTTAAGGTTAAGGAAAGTGGCAAACTTACGCAAGTCCTTTGTCAAACTGAGGCGGAATAGATAGTCAGTAACGATTGAGGCAATTGTTTGATTAATTGTGAGACTCTGAGCGTTAAGATTAGCCAACTCAGCACAAGATAAATGGGTATTTCCCAATTCTTCAGGTCGCAATTCTATCAAATTGGGGCATTGTAAAACAGGAGAGGGAAGCGCTCCCATAATGCCTATTTTCTTGAACTTATCCAGGTGCGTAGTTAGCTCTTCAAGGCTATTATGGCTGCCCAGTAGAATTTGACCGCTATCAAAGTTATTGCCAGCATCAAGATACCAGATTCTCGGAATCTCAGCGTGGCGGTTATTCTCTAGCGTTTGGCCCAAGGAACGGCGAGCAGCACTATTGTCAACGCAGCCAATGATAATTACCAAATCATTCCAGTATGATTTTACCAATTTGGGGTCAAAATAGTCAGGAATTGCACTAATTTCTAGCCCCCAGGTAAGATTGTAACGCAAGGCAAGAGTAGTGGCTTTATTCAGTCCAAGTTCAGATTGACAAAATCTCTGCCTCCCCAAATTTTTCCCTTCCACAATATCGGGATCTACAAAGGTAATATTGACATTTTTCCCAACTTGTTTGAAAACGTAAGCTAATCGTGCTAAACTTTCAGCTACATAAGAGCCAGTGCCGCCACAGCCAACGAGCCATAAGTGAAGGTGAGAGTAATCTTTGAGAAGGAGAGGTGTGGAATTTGCGTACTCAAAGTCGAGGTTTAAGGGAGTTTTGGTAAGCATCAGTGATAAAATGTGGCTCTTCAAATACAGAATTAGCTTTAATTAAGCTATAGTGTCCGAAAATTCCGATTCTCACTAAAATCTCAGGAGTCAAGGTATTAACTTTACCCAAGACTGCATAGAGGCGAAAACCCCGCTCGTCAGCATCATCTGTGCTGCTAAAGAAAGCAGGCAATTCTGCGTGAGAGTGGCACTCAATTAAAGCAGTTGAGTAGGATGAATTGTCACAAGGCTGGCAGCTCGTTCGTGTAGTCAATTGGACTGGAATTGTCAGTTGCCATTGATTACTACTGTCAAGGGATAGGTGAAATAAAATCTCTGTGAGATTGCCACTGCTATCTTTGGTGAATACAGCTTTTGTCAATATAGAAAGTAGCAGTTCTGATGGTACTAAACGAGTCTCAAGGTGCAAGTATGGTTCTATAGGTGGCAACCCTTTGATAGTATTGGGCGTTGAATTTGCAACAGGAATCATGGCCTCTAGTCCGGGGCGAACTGAACGCACAAACACGCCGTTAGAGGCTGTAACGTATTCGCAGAATACCCCAGTAGCAATGGGAGGCAAGGGAATAGAGGCATGAATGTGGTTAAAAAGTTTTAGCATTAACTTAAACTTTGTGTTGAACAATAAATATTGAGTGCAGTCCCTACATAGAAGTTTTGATTTAGGTAGGGTTAGCAATCAATAGGAGGTGTTGCACTAAAGAGTCAATTGAAGGACTGTACCTCACTTCAACTAAATCTTTAACAGGATAGGTACGCCTTTTTCTCAAGGCTAAATTTTTCAGATGTTCTCTGACATCTTGGGGAAACTTTCGGCTTTTTTGGCTGGATAAGTCAGCATTGAAAGGAGTGGTTATGAAGCTCTGCCAAGCAATATCAATGGTTTGAGTTGAAGCAACAGGTGGAGTATTTTTTCCCCAGCAAATTAAACCGTTTGGATGGATGTTTGGTAAAGGAGTGTGGTAAGCTTTCGACTCTGGGTTGAAAGTAGCAAAATCAGTTGCAAATACCCAATATTGAGTGTTTTGTCCTACAAATACCAAGGCAGTTAGTGGAATAGTAATGGGTTTACTCTCATCAAATTGGAGGTTATATTGGGCAGGAGATATGAATTTTACTACCCAATTTCCTTGAGAGTTAGTTCCCCACCTTATGACTCCTGGGGGCATCCAATCCGTATCAATCGGCTCGTGAGAAAATGCAGTTCTCAAACTGACAGAGGAGAGTAGTTTGTAGTGTTCCTTTGTTCCTTCTCGATAATGGAACAGATATTGTTCTTTGATGAACAGTAATTCAGCATCAATTTCTGCTAGCTGTCGGGGAGCTGTTTGCAGAATTTCACGAAAGACTTCTCCTGACAAATGTTGCATAATAACTTGAAATCGATAGAGGTTATGGAGCTAACCCGATAGGTAAGGTTAGCTCATGCTTGAAAATTAATATTCGTTCGACTGCATTAGGGTAGCAACTCTCCAAGTTTTGTCGGGGTCTTCTGGACATTGTGAACTAACTTCCTGATTTGCCAGCCATGCTTTCCTGTCAAAATAATCAATTTTGAAAAAATAGCTTTTACTGTCAAGTTGAATGCTCAGAAAATCTCGTTCTCCGTAGGGGTTGTTGCCAGCTTCAAAGGTGTTAAAATCTCTTAGTAATTGCAGTAACTTTTGTTGCTGTTCGGGAAGAAGAGCTTTTACAGCTTGAGTAATCCGAATTTCACCAATTTTGGTATCTCCTTGACGTAATTGGTCATTAAGACGTGCAATTCTTTCGGCTGTTGTTAGAGTTTCAGTCATAATTAAGGCCTCAATTTCCAACAACTACAACCGCACTAGCGGTTGCTGGTTCACTCGTAATTATTCGGATTCAGGGGTAATTCAAATTGACAAGGTGCTTTTGTTCCAGAGTTCAAGAATTTGCTGAAAATGTCGATGGCGGTCAGTAGCAAGCCAGTCAATGACCTGTTGAGCCTGGGTTATTAATTCTTTAGCACTTTGCCATTGTTCTGATAAAAATATCAAGTTTTCGACTGTCCATTCTCCAAATTGATACTCGTGTTGAGCGCAGCCGTCAAGCCAAATATTACCCGTTGAGTAATTGAGGAAACTCAGTACAATTGGCATCCCTTTTACGGGAAATTCAGCCAGAGAGCAAAACTGTTGAAATTGCTGATGATTGATCCTATCTGGTGGTAGAATCTGAGAAAATGAAACTTCAAATTCTTGTTCATACCAATCTTTCATCTCATTTTCAGTTAGCCAATTTAGTCCTTCAGAACTTAGAGACAGCAGGATTTGCCATTCAGGAGCTAAGGAATCAATATCTTCATAGCTCAACCAATCCAACCCCCAAGACTCAATCAGGAGTTGGTCGAGGCGTTCTTCTTGTGCTATTTCTAATTGCCAGGGGCTGATCGGGATAAGTTCTGTTTCGTCAAGAAGACGGAAGAATTCTAATTCGCGGGGGCTATGATTATCAGGAGTATCCGAGTAAATAGAACTGGTACTGGTAGCAAATTCAGTTGAAAAAAAGTGCTGGTAAAGATTGAGAAGTTGAGCGCTATTGAGCGTTTGTCTGATAAATTCAATCGCTTCAAGTGGCTTAGTTACTGGGTAGGAGTGTCGCAAAGCGGCAATGGCTTGCGACACAGACAAAATAGTTGCAGGCATTAAAAATTAAGAGGAATTTGGAGACAAGCAATAGCTGGCGCAACTTGGAGTTTTTTGAGAGTGTCTCTAAATCGCTGTAGTTCTTGCTCACCCAGAGCGATCGCGTCAGAGAGTTCTTGAGCCCGACTTGCCAAGGTTAGCGGAGTAACACAACCGCTGATAGAGTCGCATTGCAGAGCCCAAGTGAGTTGGACAGCTTGATTCGGTTCTTCCGGTGCGGAGACAAGTGAGGGGAGTGGGGAATGGGGAGTGAGCAGTACGCATAGTTCTTTTTTCCAATCTTCTTCTACACCCTTGGTCTTGGCTTGTTTGATGATTTTAATGGGTTGACCTGTTTTTCGTTCAATTGTAGCTTCGCTTAATTCAGGGAAGTAAGGAAGTAGGACTTCTAGCAATTTTTCATCATTTGCAGTAATTTCGTTGGGCAGTTCGATTTGCCTGCCTTCATATTCTATTAGACTCATTGTTACCTCTTTAAAACAGGGGGATTTGTACTCCAGCTTCACCTTTGTTGACGGGGTGGTTAGCAGGATTTTGAAGATTTGGTTTGGCTTTTTTCCGGGGTTGACCAACAGAAGAACGAATTTGAGCGCTCACTTTTCGGTTAGGTAGGTTAGAGGCTAACCGCTGGAGCAATTCTTGTAAATGGTTTGGCCAAGCTCCAATCGAGTTTTCTCTAACTTGTACTAATAGTGGTAAGTCGTCATGGCTCGTTGCTGTAATTTCTACGATTCGCCCTTCTGGATGCCCATCGTCTGGTCGCATAACAATGTGGATTTTGATTGTACAAAAATTGAATTCATAAGGTTCTGATTCTCCTTCATCAAGTAAGTCAGGACTCTGTGAAGTGTTCTCAGTTTTGTTGATGGTTTCACCCACTTTTTGAGTAGCTGAAAGTGGAATATCCTCTCCAGTTGGTTCGGAATTTGGTTCTATTTGGGTCATGGCTGGATTCGCAGTACAAGCAAGTGCAGCTTATTCTCAAAAATTGCCGCGATCGCGGCCTTGCTTTTAACGATCTATTTTTTGTAAAGTTTTAACGATAAGCGTGTTTCCCAAGAAATTTCTTAATTAATTCCCATTAATTATCTGTCCGACAAGATGCGGTCGCACTTGTCTCTATTGATTCTTTGATTGTAATTTCTCAACCCCCTTGACAAGAAGACGAGATAGACATTAGATAAAGGAATGGAAAAACTACCCGGCTTAAAGCAACTATTGAACGAGGCAAAAGAAGCCTTGATAGTAGAGCTATGGCAAGAAATCCAAAAACTCAGCGCAACATTAGCCACCTACGAACCTTGCGCCAGAGCCATCTCCCAAAAAAACTCTTCAAAATTCCGAAGTATTGATAGAGAAGGAATATCTATTGCGCTCGCAAGCTATATTACTATTAGCCACATCTACGATTGCACAGCTATCAATCAGAGCATATTTACTTATGCAATTGTAACTATCCGTACAAATGCGATCGCTCTAGAGCGTCAATCAATACTATGATAAAAAGTTGTAGTTAGTAGAGAATCAGTAAAATATATAAAAAATTCTCCCAGCTATCAGTAGGTTCTGTCGCTGGGAGAAATCGCTGGAAAGTCGGTTTATTCAACTAACGCAGGTATCTCGATTAATTCGATTTCAAACCTTCGCTGCATTCGCCGTTATTCTTTAGGCACAGTAGGCTTTGGTTGCATGTCAAAAATAATCACAAATGTGCGCGTTTTCACTAATCGCTGCAAAACCCGTAGATGATCATCTGCATCGTTTCTTTTACGAAATCGTGCCACAATAACACGCTGACAATTAGGAAGCAGGCTAATGATACACCACGGGTGCAATTTTTCAGAGTAGGTCATTTTAGTACCTCAGCAGTAAAAGTAACAGATTGTGCTCTTGTTTCATTGCTTGCCAAGACAGTAATTGAATAATCTTGTCAAAGACAGGTCACGGTGACATTGATATTTGACGAGGTTTGTGCTAAGACAAGCTCAAATTATCTTTTGATGCTGAAAAAGCTTGGTGTATGTATAGCAGCCACCAAAACTGTTGGAACAAGTCAGCAGTATATGATTGCGACAACGTATACAGTCGTTGCCCTGAACAGTCTTTCCGTTATACCCGCCACTATTAATCCAGGCTATTCTCTTCGCAAGGCGGACACAGGAAAGCCACCAATGTCTCTGGAATTTCCTCAAAGTGTTCCAGCAGAAAATCCATTAAAGCCAAATGACGCAAATCGACAGCAGTAGGAAATCTGCGATTTTTCCCCTTTCTAAACCAACCCCGCACTGTAGAATCAGAACGAGAACAAATAAAAGCAATTTCCTCATAACTCACTCCCCACTTTGCATAAAACTGCCTCGGTGTCATTCCGAATTGGCATTGACTGTAAACTGCAATCAAATTGCGTTCTCTATCGGTCAGATTCTGCTGCTTTTTTATCATCCTCAAACTTCTCCAAATCTTCCTCCCAGGCAGTATCAAACTGACACCACGTTGCACTTTTGGAATCAGGAGTAAGGCAAATTATGTAGCACCACATCCAACAGCATTGACACTGTTCGTAATTGTAAAATTTGCCGATAACTATTCCTCTGTCAGCTTCTTCGCTAACACCCGTCCAGCGCACCATCTCGCCGCACTTAAAGCGCGGGAGATGAATTTTGGCAAAGTTTACAGGAAATTCAATTGCAGGCGGCATATCCTTCAACTGTTTTAGTGGCAGGGTCGAAATCAAATCTCGCTTTCCTTTTGAGATTGACATGAGTTCTTAACTGTGCATCGACTGCAACAGATTTGTTTTGATAGGTTTTTAGGCCAATTTCTTGATAAAGAAATTGCAGCGCGATATTTCCTTAAATCAATCAATTGGAATCTATATTTGACGAACTATTCTCAAAGCCCAACTCTGGCTAGGCTATCAGTTTTTTGAGATACCGCCCAATCGCGTTGATGTCAAGTCCCGTTGCAGCAGACTTGTATAGTAAAGGTGTAGTTGCTTTCGTCAGCGAGGTGCGATGATGGACAAACGTCTCCAAATCGAACCACACCGGGAAGTAGAAGGATTATTGGAGAATATTGATGACTTGTTCTTCAGGCTCTAACTGGCAGCAAAAAAGGTTGCAGGTAGAATCAAACAATAGTATAATTAGATTAGTGAATAATAATTTTATTGGTAGCGCGGTGTTATGAACGCCCAAAAACCTGTTACTTTCAGAGACCTCATAGACGCGATCGCCACTTTGCCGATTATCAATTTTCCTGAGAATTCTAGTCAGTTGAATAGCAATAAGCGGGAAGTAAGTTGCAACAAGCGCCTCCGATTGCCCAGAAAGCGATTGAGCCGGATTTGGTTTGCCATCAAAGAATAGAAGCCAGTTAGCCTACTTGACGTAACTTCCCTTTCGTCCAATAATGAAGGAATTTACTCTAAGAGGCTGCGCCGTGAAGGTTCAAGGGAATGGGCGCGCTAAGATTTTGACGCCCGCAGAAATTGACCGACTGTTTGACCGGGGTTTTATTACAGCAAGGGACAGGCTTTTGTTTGCTGTAACTTTTTACTGCGCCTGCCGCATTTCAGAGGCGTTAGCTTTAACAACTCACGACATTGTTGGGGGGTCAGTCACGTTGCGGAAAGCGACGACAAAGGGGAAATCAGCAACGCGAACGCTGCCGCTCCATCCTATGCTGGCTAAGTATTTAAAGGCTTACAATCCAGATGTGGGTTTTTTGTTTCCTGGGCGAGACAATACGAAGCCTTTGACTCGCGCCGCATCGGATGTGATTTTTAAAGAAGCTTGCAAGCGGGTAAGAATTAAGGGGGCTTCAACACATTCGATGCGGCGGACGGCGCTGACTAATTTGAGCAATGCGGGGGTGCCGCTGCGGGTGATTATGGAGATTTCGGGACACAAAAATTTGTCGAGTCTGCAGCGCTATTTGGAGGTACAGCCGGAACAGCTTGTCAAGGCGATCGGGCTCTTGAAGTAAGGCGACAGAGTGGATGGGGTGTATGTCATAGGTTATTTTTTAATGGGAGGTAGCTTAATTAGAAGTTTCGTGGGGTAGGGAGTAGAGTTCTGTTAAGTTTATTATACTCGCTCGATTGCATGACCGCCTTCGAGCTTGTCAAACTAATGGAGGCGGATTGCGATCTGATAAATCGCCCCGTGCCGATTCCAGAGAACCATCCATTATATTCCAATCAATGTCATCATCGGGGAACAGCGATAATTGTCCAGGCGAGACGTTGGATTGCCCGCGATTGTGATAAGAAAGGTGACACGCAGTACAAAGGGCTATTAAGTTTTCTGGACGGTTGTCCTCCGGTATCCGGTTGCGGTGGTGCACTGTCAAAGTTAGGGAACATCGTTCGGACTTGGTTAAACCACTTTTCCTACCGGGTCGGAGGCATTGTTGGTTGCATTTAGCACAGCGCCAGAGCACACTTTCTTTCACGGATAACGCAATCTCTCGCCAATTGTCGGGATATCTCTTGGGTTTTGTCATAGCTCATTCCTCACAATTGGCGCGATCACTTTTGTTGCCATCACTCAGAATCCATTAAGTCAAAAAGTGCTGTAAATTCGCTCAATCTTCCATATCTCTTAACGCCTTCGTCACTATTATTCCACGCTTGTCTCACTTAAGAGCGATCGCCATTTAGAATCCACAAAGTACAGAAAGTTGCATCAAGCGAAACCAGGGACAAAATCGATCGCTCAAAAATAGTCCTCTGAAGTTCAGAAAAATTAGCGATCGCGCGTAGCAACCGTTTTAGACTTTTTCGGTACTGTCGTTGCTAATCAAAAATCACCAAGAAAAGTCTACTTGCTATTGACATATTTCGCCATTTAAAGTATGAGGATAAATAGCAAGAGGATTTACTACAACTGCCAATTAATCTTGAACACCATATATCGAGGCTGTACGTAAATATTAAGAGTTTTTAAGCATTCTGCTGTCACACTTGCTTGGGGCGGTGTCTCTGTGTTCGCCCTAAGCTCGATTGCAACTCTATTTTATCTACCTGTCAACCTATATATTTCGTCATTCGCACGACAACAGGCTCAGCTACAAAACGAACGTGCTAATTTAACTATATTGGTATGAAATTGCAGTAAATGAACTACTACCAGAAGCTTTATGCTTTGCTGCACGACTCGAAAAATCCCGAAACCTGTCTCTATGCAGGCAGTTACGATGTTTTCAAGAGCAAATGGAGTCTATACTTGGGATGTATGGTCATTGGGTGCGATCGCCGATTCTTCCGATCGCGTAAATTTTGAAAAGCTACAGAAACAAGGAGTAACGATGGCTGACTGCATCTCAGTTTGTTCCACAGGGCTTTAATAGGTCTAGGCGCGCCCACACAAACAGTTTTGCGTAAGTTCTAGTAAAGATTTGTGACAAATATTGGCAGAAGGCATAAAACTCTCTTGGAACCCCTGATAGACAGACAGAAGGTAAAAATCAAGTTGTAGAGAAACAACGATGACCCTATATCGTGGAGAAACAACGATGACCCTATATCAACGCAAACTTTATACATTACTGGTTCAATCAGGATTATTGGCAAATACAATCCCCTATAGTGAAAGAATACCTTGCTTATCCAACTGTGAATCTAACTTACCAGAATGGGAAGAGACAAGACGTAGGGCTGAGGAAATTAGCAAAGGTTCCGATCGCGTTAATTTTGAAAAGCTCTACAACAGAACTTCCCATCCGCCAAATCAGGTTCCAGTTCGCCACCTAATCAGCGGTCAACATCGCACTGTCGGGAATTTACCGCAATTAAACGACGAAATTATCGATCGGCTCAACGCAGTAGCTGGCAATGATGATAATCCTGCTAAAAAAGCGTTTTGGTGGTTGTGGCGCTTTTACCCAGAATATCTAGCCCAACAGCAGCCAGATGCTTTGCTTTATCCAGCCGATGGCCTAATCCCCGATTGTCCGTTACATAGTTATAACAGTACAGTTTCTGCGATCGCGGGTGCAATTCCTGAAGATTATACAGAGAAAGATGCCAACAAGCACCCTTATTTATTATTATTTACATTCTCGCCAGTACAGGAATTTATCAAATCTTCACGTAAATTCCTTGACTTTTGGGCTGGTTCCTATTTACTGCATTATCTGAGTGCTAAACTCTGCTGGTTTATTGCCAATGAATATGGGCCGGATGCGGTGATTACCCCTTCTTTATGGAGTCAGGAAATTATTGATGCGCTCATGGTTAAGGAGTACCCAGATTTTTTATCTGACTTTCGGCGGTTCCAACATAATTTCGATCCAGTTAGTCGCTTTGAAAAGGGAACTTCTACGAGTTTAAGTACCGCTGGTTTTCCGAACGTAATTACGGCAATTGTGCCGGGAAAAGAGGCTGCTGAAGAATTAGGGGAAAAACTTTGTAAGCATTTGAAAGAACAATGGCAAGGAGTTGCTCTTAAGGTGCGATCGCATATTCGTGAGTCAGTCATTGGTTATTTAAGTGAGAGAGAAATTAACCAGGTTTTAAATGACCTAGCTAATGGCGAAGCAGTATCAGGTAGTCCCGACAACCCCAACCAACGGGACTTACAAAAATGGGTACAGAGAAGTAACTGGGAGTGGAATAAACTTTGGGACGCGCAAATAGACCATACTTGGGAACCATACTGGACGGCAGTTCCACTCGGTCATCCCGAACAACAATTCTCGGTTCAAGCGGCAGTAGGAACTCGTTTTCATGATCAGCATGATGAATGGATAGCTAACCAAGAAACAGTTGCACCCTCGCGAAACGAGCAGCCGATACCAACTGAGGCAGAAAATCATGCCTATGAAGAACTTAACATAGGAACTTGGTGGGCCAACTCTCAAAGTCGATTAGGGCAAGCCATTCAAGCTGTCAAAAATACTCGCAATTGGCGGATTCCTGCTGCACCTGGAGAGCGCTCTACTATATCGGGACAATTTAGCGCCGTTCATCCTGGATTGAATTATGGTGTGCATCGAGAATCATCTCAAGAGCCTATTAGAGACTTACGAGAAGGTGCGGGTATTAGTTCGGGTTCAATGCAGCTATTTTGGCGACTAATGGCGTTAGTTTATCCGGGATTATTTAATGGTTCCGAAAAGTTAAACGCTTTGGAATTGACGAAGCGCATGGCATGGCAATATGGAGGAGTCGCTCAATCCTTGGGGATTAGATTTAGCCAGCAAAGAAGGCGCGATCGCGAAAACTTAGATTTAGATTATGAAAAACTCATCCGATTTCCTAACTTGAGTTCTATTGCTGCTGCTCGATTCGCTCACGATCGCCCAGATAAAATTCAAGAATATTGGCAATGTTTATGGTCTAAAATTCGCAAAGCTAAGAATCCAGAAACTGAAAATTTGATTTTTGACAGAGAACAGAGAAGTCGCTTTATTTCTAAGACCTTTCGCCCTTTCCAAGTTCCCAAAACCGATGTAGCTATTAAGCAGGCATTTCCCAATTATCAAGATGGTTATAACGGAGTGGTGTTCTCCAGCAAATGGCTTGCTGAAGATATGGGACTGCATGAAAAGCCAAAAATTTCATCACCAGAGAATCAAGATAAAAACCGACTCACATTGTTACGTAATTTAGTAGCAGATGCACATAAAGAATGTCATTTTGGCGACAGTTCCCCGGCGGATTGGTGGGCAATAATTGTAGCTGATGGTGATGGTATGGGTAAGTACGTTTCTGGCTCTAAACTCAACCCTTACAAAGGTTACATCCACGAACCATCTATTGATAAAGGCAATTCGCTATTTAGCGATGAGGAGTTTAACAGTCAGTTTGATAAGCTGTTAGAGACTCGCAAACGTATGGGGCCAGCAACTCACGTTGGACTTAATCGTGCTTTGTTAGACTTTTCCAATCGCATCGTACCCTATCTCACTGAAAAACGATTTTGTGGGAAAGTTGTTTATAGTGGTGGGGATGATGTTCTTGCTGTTTTACCTTTAGCAGATTTACCGGAATATTTGCTATGTTTGCGAGCAGCTTGGTGTGGGGATACAGACCCTTATACCACAGATCGTCCTAACATTAGTTTTATTGCCCAAGGTGGTTATTGGCAACCTGATCCCCAGAATGGTAGTGATTTTTGCGGGCTGCCAAATCGTCCTTTATTTACGATGGGTGAAGGTGCAACGTTGAGTGCAGGAATTGTCATTGCTCATAAAAGTGTTCCGTTACCAACCGTGCTGGAATCTCTTTGGAGTGCTGAGGAAGACAGAGCTAAGGAGATGAAAGGGGCAACAATAAATGAAGAAAAGAAAGTCCCGGCCAAAGATGGATTTTGTTTTCGAGTAATTTACGGAGGTGGCAATGTTTTAGAAGCTTCTATGAAAGGTAATTTTTTATCAGATTGGTGGAAAGTTATTTCTGATAAAAATCCAGATAAGTTAGCACCTGTACTTTACCGTCTAGCGGAGGAATTACCTCGTCATGCTGCCTTGACTAAGCACAATCGCCTCATTGATAAAGCCGCGAGTGTAATTATCAAATCACGAGATGAACCCTTATCTGAAAATACAGAAAGAGCTCTTTACTCCTGGTTTAACGATTGGGAAGATTGGGCTTATTGTGTCGAACAAGATTGGAAAGAGCGAGAAGAACGTAAAACGCCTGAAGAACCTAAAGAACCCCAACCCGTAGGTTGCAGCATTCAAGATTTAGCAAAATTATTACGATTTAGTGCCTTTTGGCTTGATAAGATGGCACAGCAGCAATCGTGGGGTAGAGGAGGTTAAACAATGGAAATGTTTTGGTATGCGATTGAACCCTTAGATGTCTTATTATTTCGGGAAGCTAAACCCTTTAGTCCCGGTGAGGGTGCTTGGGCAAAAAGCTTGTTTCCCCCCTTACCAATTACGGTGTTTCAAGCACTGCGCTCAATTGAAGATTTCTACGGTAGTGAAAAGGGAGATAAACAGCGCAATCTAAACTTTATCGGCCCGTTTCTGATGGACGATAAAAATGAACTTTGGCTGCCAACTCCTAAAGATTTAATTGCCCTTAAAACAGGTAGTGAAGATGAGAATCCAAATCAAAAATCTATTGATTGGCATCGCCTTGAGCGCTTGCGTCCCAAAAGCGGACTATCTAACTGGGAATATCTAGTATTTCCTGATGATAGCTTAGAGCCAATGGTGCCACCTCAGTTAAACACAGAGAGAGAGGCTAAAGATAGAGAGTATGTTTGCGGAATGCCGAAACCTTGGATAAAAGCCAAAGCATTATGTCAATATCTTCAGGGAGAACTTACTACATCACCAGATGATTTTTGTAGCGATCCTTGGTCAGTGCAGGTGTTACCACATATTCACATGGAAACTGGAGCTAGACAAGTACGAGATAGTGACGGTTATTTTACGGAAGTGGCGATTCGTTTGAAACCGGGATGGAAGCTGGTAGCGGGTATGAGCAAGGAAATATCAGAAACTCAAGTAGTGCGTTTGGGAGGTGAAGGACATCGAGCGTTAGTATCGCCATTGAAAGATTTATTGCAATTAAAAAATGGGCATTGGCCAGATTGGGAGGATTTGAAAGAGTTTTTAACTCCCAATTCAGAGAGTCCCCCTTCAGAAAGTAAAGTTGCTTATTTGCTTACGCCGGGACTGGCTCGTGCAGAAACTAATGCGCCTGTTTATGGTGCTTATCCTTGCGAGTGGCGCGATCGCCTTGCTGGATGTGCTACCAGTCGCCCGTTGTTGTGGGGTGGCGTGTCGAATATCAAGAGGCGATTACCAAATTCTCAAGAAAAAGGGAACACTGAATTTGCCTTGTTGCCGCAACGGGCATTTGTGCCGCCAGGGACGGTTTATGTGTTTAAAGAATCACCTCCCCCTGAATCTTTACTGCTACCACCTACAGGAGGTCAATGGTTAGAAACTTTCAGAATGTTGAATTACGGAATGTTATTGTGGGGGAATAGAAAATGACTAATCTTGCTTATTTGTATTTGCTTTCGCCGCTGCATACTGGTGGCACGAGTCAAGAGGGAAATCTTGTCGGCATCGCTAGGGAATCTCATACTGATTTACCCTATTTGCCTTCTAGTAGTATTCGAGGACGATTGCGGGCAGCTACTCCTGAGAGCGATCGCATAAAATTATGGGGAAATACAATTGATGATGTTACCTCAGCTACCGTCAACTCAAATCAAACCCCAGAATCAGCACAGAATCAGACAACACCAACACCTACCAACACCTCAACAGCAGTAACAAACTTAATTCAAGGTACTTTATGGGTGGGTGATGCTGCTTTGCTTTGGTTTCCCGTTGCTAGTCTCAGTCATGGAGTTGTGTGGATATCTTCACCTTTTCTGTTGCGTCGGTGGATGCGCTTAATTAACAACTCACTCCCCATGCCAGAAGTTGGAAGCTTTAGCAAAGGTAATATCAAAAATCTTTATCTCAAAGATGCTATTTTTAAAGCTGCCGATCTCAAAAAATGGAACGAAAAAACCCAGTGGCGACAATATCTTCCTACTGGCAGTGAGGAAACTAACACTATCTCTCAGGTGTTAGTATTGTCAGACCAAGATTGTCAGGTGTTAATCCAGTCTAGTTTATGGCGACAGGTGAAAGTAAAGTTAGATGAGAAAAAAAATGTCGATGGCGGATTCCGGTATGAAGAAGCAATTCCACCAGAAAATTTGATGTTTTTCCCTTGGGGAACTACAGTTGCAACTAATGGTAAAGTTAATGATGCTAGTACCATTCTAAAAACCATGCTGCAAAAAAAGGATATAGTTTGGCAGTTTGGAGGGCAAGAAAGTCTGGGTAGAGGTTTTGTAGAGCTTTGGAGCAATTAGGAGCAAATAAAATGTTAACTTATGACCCACGCACCATTTCGAGTAAGGTTTACAAAAACCTGGACGATTTAAAAAACAAAACACCCAATGAAAGCGATCGTAAAGAACAGAAAAGCCAAGCTGTAGAACTTTATACTTATATATCAACCTGGGGATTGCTACGTTTAAAAGCCGAAGAATTTGCCTTAAGTCAAGATAACAAAAGAAGGGTAGTTCAATCCTTATTTCAGACTTTAGGTGAAATTGCATTTTCAGGTCAGCCAAATCCATTTCTAGGAAGAGATGGGTTAAATTATCTAACTGGAAAAGATGCTTCTGAATATTTAGGTTTCACTGGGTTAGCCTTGCAAGTAGCACGGGAATTTGCTTTCTGGGCAGAAGCCATTTATCCGAAAACTCAGACCAACCCAAATCCACCAACAGTTACTAACTAATAAAAATGGAGAATATATGTCAGATCCCTCTCCTTGGCTTAATCACCCCAACAATTTCAACCCCGAACCGTCTAACTCGGCCAGCTTTGTTGAATATTTGCGCTGGATGCGAGTGAAGTTAGAGGATACTATTCCAGAGAGCGGTACAATCAACAGCGGTACAATTTTAGAATTGTTTAATTTGTTTGAAAATAATGACTTTTCTAAAACCTTAACTCGTCTGAGAGATAGAACCAAAAAATTAGCTGAAGAATGGTTTGAAGCTGAGTGTCCCTGGCGAATTAGAGTTGGGGGAACAAAAGGGCCAGAATCAATGTTATTGCCAGCTTTTGATGCTCTAGGGATGCCCTATATTCCTAGCAGCACTCTCAGAGGAATAGCTAGAGCAATGGCAGTGAAAGATCTGACAATGACTGAGACGGAAATTAAAGAAATCTTTGGTGACATTAATCCTGAATCAAGTATGGGTCAAGTCATCTTTTTAGATGCTTACCCATTACCAGGAGACAACAAGCAAGGCGGACTGATGCCAGACATGGCTAATTCTATCTGGAAATGGGAAGGAATGACACCACCTGTATACAATACTAATCCTAATATTTGTATTTCTTTGAAAAACCCTACTTTTGTCATCGGCTTACGGCGGGGATTAGGTTGTTCCGATGACACTTTGCAGCGAGTAAAAATGTGGCTGATTAATGGGTTAAATCAAGGGATTGGTTCTAGGGTAAACAGCGGTTATGGTACGCTGAAAGCCACGGTTAAACTTGGGGAAAAAATCACCAAATTACGCTTTATTTTAAGCATAGATTTTGAGCTTCAAGGGCAATTAATTCACGGAAGACAAAGGTTTGATGGATGGAAAAGAAACGACAAGGATACTAAATGGAAGTCTCCGGGTATAGCTGAAGCTGAAGTACGCGCGATCGCATTTCGCTCAATGCTACGATACTGGTTTCGTAGCTTAGCTTTGGGGGTACTACCCTCTAAGTCAGTCCGCAACTTGGAACTAGAGATTTTTGGAGGAATAGAACCTAATCCTACTACTGGATTATTTCGCTTGGAAGTAGAAGTAACTGGAAAAATTGATAATGAAATTACTGAGCAAGCTGCTGCGTGTCTGTCAGGTAAATTAATTGTCAGATCATCTTCTCATCAGCTAGCTATTTTAAATCAATCCCCTGGATTAGATAACCTATCTTTAGAAGAGCGTCAAAGTCGCATTGAACACAAACGTAAAAATCTAATTAACCTGCTCAAAACTTTAACTTGGTTAATGTTTCACTTAGGAGGAGTTGGACAAGGTGCCAGAAGACCTTGTTACAAGAGGACAGGACACAATCCCACTCCCCTTTGGCGGGGTTCTACACTGATTTTATATCCAGAAAACGAAAACGATGAATTTTGGAAACCGCCGTATACTCTGGCAGCTTTTCACCAATTATTTCAAAAACGTTTGGGAGAGTTTTATACCGCCTTAAAACACTTTAATAGAACTAACATTGACTCCTCCAATCCTAGAACTGTGACGGCAACTACAAATTGGGCTGAAGCAGTGGATCGAAATTGCTCGATTGTAGTTTGTCAAGGTAAAGGCAGTGGAAAAAACGGTAAAGGTCATGCTTTATCAGTATTACACAGCCCTCAATTATTCTTTAATGGAGACTATGATAAGCAACTTTGCGGAGGAGTAAATCCTAGTATACCTTCTCCTGTTTGGATTCGTGAAATTAAAGACACTCAAGAAAATTATTTTCATGTGGTGACTGTTTTTGGTGCAACAAGTGGCAAGCGACAAACTTTTCTTGAAGAGTTAAAGAAAAAATCGTCCTCTAACTGCTTGCAAATTTGGCCTTTGGCTAATCCGTAAGAATTACTTAAGGCAATAGTCTCGAAACTTTCCATAAAAACTCGATTGGTGACAAACCTTACAATTTTAATAGGAGATACCATTATGACTATTCTCATTGCAAACATTGGCACTTCTGACATCGCGATAAAAATTGATGGATACTACTTACCGATTGGATTTGACCGCCTCGAACCTAATTTGGATGAGGCAGTAGCAGAACTAAGTAACATCGAGAAAGCTGTTTGGGATACACACAAAGCAAAGATTGATGATTTTTTCAAGAAGCATATCCCGGACTCGAAAAAAACTTTTTACTTCCGAGAACGAACTCGTTACATTCTTGAAGAATACAAAAAAGAAGAGCCGGATGCTTGGTACGATCTTCTCAGCCCTGGTCGGCTTTGGGGCGTGATGGAGGCAGCTATTAGAGAAGAACAAGTTACAGAAGTTCATATTTTCGTTACCGATCAGCCAGAATTTGAAGGAGATCCGCTACAAGAAAATCCTGGTTATAAAACTGATTCCGTTCACCTATTCTACATTCTCAAGCGTTGGTTTGGTCGTGAGTTTGGAGATACATTGAACATTATCCCCGTGATTATTCCAAAGCAACTTCCTGCGATCGATCAAGATGGCTTGCTAAACGAATATTATGGGTTTTTCAACCAGTTTGATAAATCGACAAAAATTTTGGTCAGCGTTAAGGGGGGAACACCGCAAATGCAGACGGCGCTGCGGGTACAAGCGATATCGTCAGATATTGCGAACCAGATTTATTTGGAACCGGAGTTATCCCTTAAAAGGTTATTAACTGGAAAACCTTCAAAATGTAGAAAAATTTCCTATTGGCGATATCAACGAATTCAAAAGTATCAAACTGTCAAACAGCTCTTGAATCGCTGGGATTTTGATGGAGGGCTAACAATTTTACAGCAGTGGGAGAAAACCCTCGAATCGCTAAAGGCAGATCATATTGAAGGAATCAAGAATATTGAGGAGAGCGAAAATCGCATTCAATCAATTATTCATGCTCTGAGCATGGCTGTTGGCTACCTAAATTTAGACAAAACCTATGCTGAAACTCAAGCAAATTTATCTTTAGGTAAATTAGCCGACTTAACGACAAGTTACAATCACCTGCTCAATCTATACACGCAATGTTGCCTATTTTGGGAAGTAGACAGAATCGCGGACTTTTTAACACGCATGGGGTCATTTTATGAAGAAACTCTGCACAAATTAATTGATGATTTGGAGGGAAAAATTTATTTTGACCGTGAGCGTTATCCCGATGACTGGTACTTAGACACGCAAAAACTTTTAAGCCAAAATGAGTCTTTAGCGCAAAAATTTTATCAGGTAGAAAAAAGCTATTTGAGAAATTCTTCAACATTAGTCAAGCAGATTAATAATCAGAGTTGCCTTCAAAATGAAATATGGCGAACACCTATTCAAGCACAAGACAGAAGGCTTGGATTTCTATTTAAGCTTGGACGATTGACGCAGATAAATTTCGTTGCAGCCTTGGTTTACTACAATAATTCACCTGGTAATAGAAAAGTCCTAGCGTGTCAGAAGATGGTTAAAGGTATGCAAGCGCTTGACTACTGGTTTGCAAAACGTAACCAATTAATTCATGGCGCTAAAGGAGTGTCAAAGTTACGGATGCAAGAGGCTTTAGAGCAAGACAAGCAACAGCCACAAAATGATAACATTAGAAATACTGTTCCTTATGCTTGTGATGCTAACCAAATCCTCAGCCAAATGACCAATATTGTCCGTAGCGCCTTAACCCTCATGGGAACCACTCAACCAGCTTCAGTAACGGACTCAAACCCCACCGACTATCTCCACCCGAATAAAGAACCCTACTACCTCTATTCAGACATTTGTGAGTGGGTTATCGACACTTTAAATAGCGATGTTTAATTATTTTTAACAGGTAAATTGAGTTATTTAACCGGGGTTGGAAGCCTTATTTTTTCTTCTTACGATCTTTCTGAGAGCGCACCAATCCTCATGCCCCATGCCCAATTCCGTCCAAAACTAACATGATTTGTCACCTTCTCATCGGCCCACCCGGCAGCGGAAAATCCACCTTTGCCCAATACCTAGCCCCCCTAGCAAACTATCAGATTGTTTCCACCGACGAAATTCGCGAACAACTCTACGGACATGCCAGCATTCAAGGAGATTGGACAGAAATAGAACATCAAATTCTACAGCAAATCCGAAGCGCGATCGCCCTTAACCAACCAGTCATCTACGATGCCACCAACGCCAAACGCGCATGGCGAATGTCACTCCTGACGCAGTTAAATTCCCACTCCCCCCTCACTCCTGGGGACGATCGCACATCAGAACCCATATTGTGGATGGCTTGGCATCTCAAAACCCCCTTAGAAACTTGCCAGCAGCGAAATCAACAGCGCGATCGCATCGTACCAGACCAAGTAATCGCCGATATGTTCAAATCCCTGAAAGACTTCCCGCCGCTTCCGGCAGAAGGCTTTGCAGCCGTCAACACTATTCCCCAAACTGACGGCGAGTTTGACATGACAGATATTCAAAACAAAATTCAAAAGCTCGATCGCGCCTGCACCAACCGCATCAACCGCACTAAACATGGTCAAATTACCCTGCACCAATACTCAAAACTCCAAGATTTCGATCGCTTGCTGCATTTAATAGCATTAATTATCCGCTATCCCGGTATCGGATACTTACATATCAATGACCCAAAATTGATTCTAACAATTTTGGGCAAAGTGCCACATTTTGCCGATTCAGTTGAGGAAATTTGTGCGGTAATGCACCAACTTAAAGGCAGTATTTATGCTAATTATAACACAATTGCGATCGACTTGCAATGGCTGCAACAAAATAAACTAATCGGCATTGGAAACAACACTATTTCTTTAGGCGATCGAACAAATCCCATTACTCCCCCACACGACAAAAAAAATCTTACTACTCCCCCCCTTACCAAGGGGGGGTTGGAGGGAATCGAAAATAGTATGGGATTGCGGACAGTCAAAAACGGCGACGTGGGAGAAGTCGAAAACGATATTGATGTCACCGTAATTGAAGACTCAAACCTAATCACTCACGCTTACTCAGATTCAGAACCATTCAAGCGGCTGCTAAAAATTATTCGGTTTATCATTCACCACCCATTTTTACCAAATTCCGAAAACCGCAGCCAAAAAGCACTAACCGACGCCCTCAAAGCAAACAAGGTTCTTATCGGTGATTTCTTGGATACCCTACAGAAAGATATTGAAAAAATCCTGAAACCTTATCAAATATTGCCAGAATTCCCCCTGCGACACGGCTACTTTGCAGGTACTGGTATTTTATCGCAGCGCGAACTGAATCAAGTATTCGGAATTATGCAATCTCAAGCTAAAAGTTTAGAAGATTCCGATGCTTTAGCCGTTTTTGAAATATTTAAAGAACGGATGAAACTCAGCAAACTTAATTCTCCTGATGCTTATCCTGTAAGGGCGATCGCCAATCGCTGCATTGTCGATACCGACAGCATTTTAGATAGCAAAGCCTTATCAAATAATTTAGCCAAATTGGAAGCAGCAATTATTGGTGGAGAACTCTTAGAATTGGGCCGTTTTCTCGGTGGCGGTCGATTTTCGGGAGATGCGGACGGCTTCTTTTTAGCGTGGCCGCTGCAAATAGTGTTTTATAACTTTGCTTGGTATTTGGGCCTTGAATGTGCAGGCAAAAAAGATAATGGTTTGTTGCGTTTTGAAAGGCTGGATAGATTGTTTTTGGGTCAACCTCAAGGGAAAAAGCGCGATCGCCAGACTCAAGAACAATCTTTACGAAAACTGAATCAACTTTTAGCAGCAAGTGCCGGGATATTTCTCGGTAAAACTGCTAGTTTGCAGCAGCAGTTTCTTAGCTCAGATAAAAAAGTGCGATCGGGCGCAGAAATAACTGTGGAACTTTGGTTTAGTGACGATAAATTTCGATTTGTTGCCGAGGGAACTAAGCGATTTCCTGTAATGAAGATGTCACCTCCTGTGGGAGGGAAAAAACCTGAAGGATTTAAATCTCTGTTTTCTTTGCAACCAACTGGAGATGCTAAGTTTCCCCATCGGTTTCGAGTTGTATTGCCAAATTGGTCTTTAAATGATATCAGTTTGGAACAGTGGATTATCGGGTTTGGCGGCAGTGTTAAGGTAGTCAAGCCACCGGAATTGGTGGAGAAAATTAAAAATATTGGCGATCGCATTGTTGAGGTTTATCGCGAATAAATCGGAGAGTCCGCCAACCCGCAAGTCCGAGAGTCCGCCAGAGGTTTTTAACCCCTGGCGGGCTCGCGGGTAAATGCGAGAATTTTTGGGTAAGTCACAATCTTTACTCTTGAGTCTCGCGTTGCGCGGACGAAAGTTTGTGTAGACGCGGTTTCAACCGCCTCCTTCATAAATCAAACCCGAATTTGATATAAGCCCTAATTTAAATCGTCATTCGCACCAACAACATTGCAATTTCACCCCAAAATCTGCCACATCAAATCGTCATTCGCACGAATTGTCATTCGCACAAAATCTCTAGTGGAGCGCGGGAACTCAGCATTAAGATGTCACTAACAACATCAATGAACCAGCAATTTCCACTTATAAAAACGTAAAATCATGTTAGATTCAACCTTCTCCAACAACAGCAACTCCTGGCAAACCTCCCCTAATGTTGACCCCACTGCTTTCGAGATAAAATTAGATCCTTTAGCAAAAACACTCCCCACCGGAACCACTAAAACTTCACCCGATATCGGCACTTTCCTACCCGAACTTAATCTCAACTATCCAACACCAGATATCAGCAACTTTATCCTCAGCCAGCAACCATCAGCAATATCAGTTAACCCTGCAACATCCAGCGCCGCCAACCTTTCCCAATCTAACACAGCCGATGTACTCACAGGTTCAGTCATAGAACAAGCTCAAGAAATTGCTAGCAGCTATCTCAAACGCTTTGCTAATGCAGCGAATTTCAACCAAGATATGAAACTCGCCTTTGGAGATGACATTGACTTGGCAGACGCTCAAACTATAGTACAAGCTGCCGCCAGTGGCAACACCAAAAATCTGCCACGAGTGACAGTTATTTCCAGTTCTCAAATCAATAACGCTAACGGTGCTTTTGACAGCTTAAACGGCGAGATTTATCTGTCAAAAGAGTACATTCAGCAAAACGCGAAGAATCCCGAAGCCGTAGCAACCGTGCTGCTAGAAGAAATGGGGCATTTCATAGACTCCCGAATCAATATTGCCGATGCTGCTGGCGATGAAGGCGAGATTTTTGCCGCCGTTGTTCGAGGCAAAGAATTAAGCAAACCCGAAATTCTCGCTCTCAAATCCGAAGACGACACAGCCACTATTACCCTAGGCGGCAAAACTGTTTTCATAGAACAATCAACGCCCTCAGAATTTCAGATAAACCTCAACTCAACTAATTACAGTCGTTCCGGTAATAAATTTGTTGCCAGTAACGGCACTGGCGGCACCTATCTCTGGTGTACAGACTTTGCTTTTGGTCGAGCCTTAGAAAAAGGTTTGCTTCAAAACTATAGCGGTTTGGGAGGAAAAATTTCAGGTAACGCAGGTGTTTGGGACGACCAGGCCGGTTCCTGGGGCCGTCAAGCCCAAGCTAACAGTCTTATAGTCTGGGACCCCAATCAAGGCGGTGCAGGTAGCGTAGGTCATGTAGGCTTTGTCGAACGAGTGAATTCTGACGGTTCTTTTGTGATTTCCGAAGCCAATTTTGGTTCGGCCACAATGTCTTTCAACTCGCGCACTATTAACCCCGGAACCAGTGCTTTTAATAGCGCTAAATTTGTATATCTGTCAGGAAATCCCACACAGAATCCCATCACACAGAATCCCGTAACTGGCACGTTGTTCCGGGGTACAGTAGACGGACAACTTAACGTTCGCAGCAGCCCAGGAACGAACAGTTCCATAGTTGGTTCGCTGAGTCCCAACAGCAGTCGCAATTTTGACGCAGTTTCTCGCAGTACCACTGTTTGGGACGCTCGCGAACAGCGCAATGACGATCGCTGGTTCCGCATTCAAGGTACAAACCAGTGGGTTTCTGGCGCATTTATCACCGGTAATCCGGTATTCAACGGCACCGCCGATGGAAGTTTAAACGTCCGCAGCGGGCCGGGAACAAATTTCCCTGTTGTAGGCTCTCTGGGTACCAATAACAGCCGAACTTTTGACGCTACCACCGTGGGTACGACTCACTGGGATGCGCGAGAAGGAAAGAATGAAAACCGCTGGTTCCGCTTGCAAAATACAGACCAGTGGGTATCGGCGGCATTTATTACCGGCAATCCGAGTTACTAATTTAGCCCTGAACGCAGGCTCCGTCTGAAACCGGGTTTTTTACGAAAATCCTTCGTTGGAGTACCCAGATTAACTAAAAAACCCGGTTTCGAGGAGTCTTAATGCGTCCAGGAGTGTAATTCCAGACTTGTAGGGGTAGCGCCAAGAGTGCCTATCCCTGATCGCCAGTTTTAGAAGAGACGGCAGACTAAAAATTTGTAAAACTTGTAGGGGTAGCGCCAAGAGTGCCTACCCAATCGCCCTTGCTTAACTGTACAATGCCCAAAGCTCGATCGTAATTTTTGTAGGGTGCAATATCTGCAATCCATTCGGGCGATCGTAACTATCAACACATATATTTAAATTTATAGCCCAAAAAACAACATCTTTTCGGCTATTTTTAACAAATATTTTATTTACTTATATAAAAAATGCTCATCAAAAATTGTAGATGAAGCCTCTTGTTTCCATTATTATGTACCATCGAGAGCGATCGACCTTCTCTCCCATTCAAAAAGGTAACACCAGTGAACTTGAACGGAGCAAAAGCAGACCAAAACGGGTCATTCATTTATTTCGTCTACCCCTTCATATTTGAAACCAAAGACTTTAAAACCCTCAAAAGCGCCATATCCCAAGCCCAAATACCAGCCAAAGAAAATCAATTCCTGTGGGAATCCCAATCATTTCCCAAAAACGACTTGCTCTTCCACGTCGCCAACTACCTCAATCCCACAGACAATCACCCCCCCACAGCCAGCTTGTGGAAACTCAACGAAGTAGCCCGCGATATTTTTGGTTTCCGAGCTCAGTGGCAATTAATTACTCCCATAAGTGAAATTCCATTTACCTTTGGTGAAGCAGGAGAAGGCAACAAAGCAGTCCAACTAGCACTGTTTCAAATAGGAGTCGGATTTTTAACAGTCAGAGTCCAGCCAGATTCAGACAACATTAACGAATGGCTCAACTTTCTGCACTACTTTCGCTTTCTGCGGGGACAGCAAGGAACTCACGTAAAAGCTGAGCGGCGCATCGGTTTCAACCCCGATACAAAACAACCCCAATTAGAGCCTTTTTTCCCAGAATTAGCAGGAGGCCAAGCCCAATATCAAAAAGGTAAAGTTTACTTCGGTGAAGTAGTGACAAATTTACTAAAAAAATCAGCCTTACCACCCAACTCGTTACCCGAACCGACATCAAAACAATGGTGGAGTGAAGTTTTTGTTCCTGGACAGATGCTGTCCTTTACAGCATTATTTGCCGACCACCTACCCGTCGATGAAACCCAACTTTTACTTTACAAGTTGCAAAACTTATTCCATCAACAACAAGGCAACAATCCAGCCCCCGAAGACTTAGGATTCAACAATCCAGCTTGGCTGCCCTACGCCAGTCGCCAGTGGTTTATCTTTTCCTTAGAAGGTGGCAGTTTCCTAGCAGCAGATGCCCCTAAAACTGAATTCTTCCGTCAAACTTTACCATCTCACCTGCGCGACCAATATTTTCTGCTATTTCTGATTGCCCTGCACCAGCGCTTTACCCTGATGATGCTATCATCAAAAGTAGCCCTGAATTGGTTAACCGACCACGAAAAAAAACACAGCAACGGACAGCGCGAACAAGTCTTTGAAGAAATCCGCAATCAATTGCTAGTATTCACCGCGCGGGGCTACTTCACCCAAGTAATGCAGCGCGAACACCACCACCGCTGTTACCGCCAGTGGCATCAAGTATTTCAAATACAAGAATTGTACCAAGAAGTAAACGACGAAGTGCGCGATATGTACGAATACACCCTCATGCAGCAAACGCGCCGCTTAGAAACTACCATACAAGTTATCGGCGTAGCCGTAGGTATCGGCGGCATTATCGCCTCCAGCATTGCCAATTACATCCAACAGCCATTAAGCTTGAACCCCACTTGGAAAATAGATACAATTCATCCAGCAGTTTTAATTTTATTATTGAGTGTAGCAGCCGGAGTAGCAGCCGGAGTCTTAACTTGGTTGGGTACAGGCGGCTGGAACTGGATTTTGAATCGCATCAAACAGCGAGACAAAAAGTAGTGCATATTTGTTAAACCAAGGGAAACTTTGAACACCGCCGTAGGGGCGGTGCCCCGGTGTCTGCCTTCTAAATATCAAATCATCAATCCAAAAAATCATGGCTATCTTAATTGCAAATATCGGCACTTCAGACCTCACTATCCAAATTTCCATACAAGGCAAAAACTACTATTTACCCATTGACTATTTGCCCAGCGAAGCCAATATTGGCGAACAAATTGCTAAATTGCCGCCAAAACTGCAAGAATTGTGGGATTACAAAAAACAGCGCAACTATATTGAAACCATCCTTTACCATGATTTAGGATTTCCCATTAACACCAAACAAACTAGCCGTGAATTAACTCAAGTTGTATTGAAAAAGTACCGAGATAATCCGGGGAAATGGCATCCTCGAATTAAACCAGTCCGCATCTGGGGTGCCATTCAAAAAGCTATCAGTCTCGGTGCAACAAAAGGTTACATATTTGTTACCAACCAAGTGATACCTCAAACCCCTGACGGACACGAAAAAGATACAATCTTTTTGTATGAAATTTTAGTGAAGTGGCTGGAATTGGAAAACATACCATTCATACTAGAAAATAAAACTCTCGACAGCAAAATAGAAGCCAACAAATTAGAACCTCTCCTCAGCGAGTATGAAAAACACCTTAAACAAATTGCGATTGATGAAAAAATAAATCTATTGTCCGCGGAAACTGAACCTAACAAAAACTTGGTTCTAGTGAGTATCAAAGGGGGCACTGGTACAATGATCACAGCCTTGCAAATTCAAGCCATTGATTCCAACTTTAAGAATTTAGTTTTTATCGATCCCGGATTAAACTTAGAGAAAATTTTGCAAGGAGAACCTTCTGACTGCCAACTAACTTTGTATTGGCGACACCTGCGGAGTCAAAAATACGACACAGTAAGGCAGTTACTTACCCGCTGGGATTTTGACGGTGCTATTATGATTCTAGATGATTGGCAAAATAGTCTCAGTTTACTCCCGGATGGAATAGTAGATAAAGCAGATATTGAAGAGAGTCGAACTGCGATAGAATCGGCAACTGCTGCACTCAATTTGGGCTTGTCTTTTATCAATTTAGACCGTGCCGACACGCAAAATATTCTTAACTCTAATCCGGCAATAACAGCGCTGACAGTGTTAGAACAAAATTATGAAGCTTGGCTGAATTTATATGTTCAATGTCGCATATACTGGGAATTAAATCAGGTAGCCAACTTTTTGGCACGCTTGAGCTCCTTTTGGGAAGAGTTGCTCAATTATTTAATTATTACTTTAGAGGGCAGTCAATACTTTGTGGGCGATATCAATGATTGGCAGTTGCAAAAAAACTTAGTTGAACCTAAACTGTGGGAAAAATTCTATAGGCAAGAAAGAAAAAAGAATAATGAATTTAAAGAATGGGATTTTGACAATAGCCCTTATTTACTTAGAAACCGCTTCAGTAAGTATAGGCTGGTTAAAAACTTGGTGGATGTTAGAGGAAAAAACAGAAAAATTTGGGAAGATATTAAAGAATCATTGATGATATTAGATTATTGGCTTCAAAAACGTAATAAAATGATTCATTTAGCTAAAGGTGTATCCCGAAAAACTATGTCTGAAATGTTAAAATCCGACCGCTTATCGGCCGACAAACAAGTAAGACAAGAAGCAATAAAAGCTTGCGCTCCGGAGGAAATATTGCAGGTAATGAGTGAAATATGCAGCGCAACTTTTGATTTATTAGATATGGCCAAACCATCTTTTGTCGGGTATAGCAGCACTACTCCCTACTACATTTATTCTGATATTATTTTTTGGGTGCTAGACCGCCTAGAAAGAGACAAATTGAAATAGTGCGTTATCCCTAGTGGTAGGGTGCGTCAGTTGTGGAATTTTGAATCATCACGAAAAGTCTCGTTCTGACGCACCGTTTGTTACCCCCTGCCTCAGTTGTAAGATTGTTAGTTTAGAACGAAAATAATCCTCCTTGACGCACCCTACTACATGGTTAATTGTTGTTAGAGAGTCTCTGAATCTGGTAACGAGTAAAAGCCGCTGGCGAAATCGCCAACGACTTGTACTTTAGGGTACCTAAATGCAGGTGTTTCCATTAATTCGACTTCAAAGAAGCCATACTAAGACTGTAATGAAACTGCACTTTCAAAGACAGGTCAGAGTGATATTGACAAATTGGCTGATTTGTGATTCTGAGTAAAGGTAAAAAAGCAGAACAGAGTGCCAACTTTTGACTTTTAACTTTGAGAAGGCGGACACAGCAGGCTCCTGAGTTCGCCGGGAATTTCCTCAAAATGCTCTAGCAGGAAGTCCATTACTGCCAAATGACGCAAATCGACAGCGGTAGGAAACCTTCGGCTCTTATCCCGCTTAAACCAACCCCGTACAGTCGAATTTGAACGAGAACAAATAAAAGCGATTTCCTCATGAGTCACTCCCCATTTAGCATAAAACTGTCTTGGTGTCATACCCAATTGGCATTGACTGTAAATGGCAATCAAATTGCGCTCTCTACTTGTCAAACTTCGCGGCTTTTTCATCCTCAAAAACCTCTAAATCTTCCTCCCGCGCCGTATCAAACTGACACCAACTCACACTCTTAGAATCAGCAGCCAGCCAAATTATGTAGCACCAAATCCAACAGCACCGACGTGGTTCGTAGTTGTAAAATTTGCCAATAACTATCCCCCAATCAGCTTCTTCGCCAACACCCACCCAGCGCACTATCTCGCCGTACTCAAAGCGCGGGGGATGAATTTCGGTAAAGTTCAAGTTCGCCGATAAATTAAGTGCAGGCGGCATTCTCCTCAAATCTTTTAGTGGCAGTGCTGAAATTAAATCTCCACCTCTGTCCATAATTGACCTGATTTCAGAGCTGTGCATCGATTCCACCTTCCTTTTGATGACAGATATTGAGCCAGCGAGGTATCTCCCAAAATTACTCAACCGCTGCTAGTGCGAATCAATTTCCTCAATCGAAATTGTTTGCTCTCCCGCATACTTCCAATAAAACCTCAGAGCCATCGAAGCCGCAGAACCCCAAATTTCACCTTTTTGATGTCTGTATCGGTGGGTTCTCAAGCTTCTGTATTCCGGGCCCTCAGATGCGATTGTTTTAAAAGCTTTGCGGTATTGCTTTTGAACTTTAACGGGGAGCGATTTCAGTTGTTTTGGGACTTTTGGAGAAAACCGCAGCCTAAATTTAGCACCTTCATCGCTCATAAATCTCCCAGGGGGAAAAGGGAGAAAATACATCCTCCCGTTTTCCCAATATCAGGAACTTTCCGGCTATCTAAACAATGAAAGCCTCATCGTCTATTGCAAACTTTGGTTGCACTCCCAGCACCGTTACCTTGCATCGACAGTGAGCAGAAAGAGGATAGAATCGGATTTGGTCTTGCCGTTTGTTAAGCAATTTCAACAGCCGTTTTTGCAGTTGTTCTTGCCGTTTTTCATCCAGCACGCATTCAAAAACCGACTTCTGAACTCGGCAACCGCAGGTTTCTAATAATTTAGAAATTTTTAGGCGGCGGCGGTCATCTACAATGTCATAGCAGATGAGGTAAAACATTAGACCTCCCCAGAAAAGTTAGTCTTGAACAGGCAAGATGCCTGTTCCACAAGAAATATGGTCGAGGTATATTACATTTTGACCAGTAGGGGATACTCATCTTCCGAGTCGTTAGAATCGGCAGCAGCGTTATTTTTGGGGAGTGTCCAAACCAGCGGTCGGTAATGCTGAACGTCCCCCAACACGCAGGCGATATATTCCCGTACTTGCAATTCCAAACAGTGGCGATAGCTAACGGTTCCTGCATGGGGATGTGTTACCAAAGTTTGCAGTTTCTCTTCCCAATGCTGAATGAATGTTTGGAGGGCGCGAGGCGACAGGAAGGCTCCGCTACCGTTTTGAGGGATAATATCTCGTGCGGTAATGATGCGGGATTTGGCTAAGTTGACGGCTAATTCATCTACCAGCATCGGGCGAAATTCTGCCATTAAGTCGCAAACAAGGGGTTTTTGGTGCTGGCTGGGAACGTGCAGATGGCTGATGTCGGCATCCAATCCCAGTACCTGCACAAAAGTAGATGTTTGTTGGTGCAACAGGGTATTTCCCAGATTTAGCATTCGGTTAATGGGGTCTGAGGGATGCTGCAAATCGCGCCACCGAAAACCCAACTGCAAGGGTAGCAATGAACCCAGGGCGGGATAATAAAAGCTTTCGGCGGTGACATCGTACCCCCGCAGTTCATCGAGGGAATAAGCCATCGGCAAGTCATCCATTAACAATTTGAAAAAAGCGCAGTAAACTTCAGGCTCGAATGCAGCACTGCTGACGTGCAACTGCTGGAGCAATACGCTTTCATTGTGCATTTTTGCCCAAGTAATGCTCTCAGCAAAAGCGCGAACAAATTCTGGGTCTTGCAGGCGTTTGAGTTGATGGAAGCGATGTTTTGCAGGTCGTTCAGGCTGGGGTTGGGGTTCGCAGTTGCCCAATTCTTCGCCTTGGCGGCTGATAAAATAGATGGGAATTTTGCGGGACGATGCTAGTTTGACGGCTTGACGTGACAACTGGCAAAGGCTAAACAGAATAATTTGGGTGACTTGCTTGATTGGCACGCTTTGACACAATTTCTCTCGGTGGATTACTTGGAAATGATGCTGTTGGACGCTGAGAATTGAACCGGGTTTAGTGATGTATACTGCGGTCATGTTTTCCCTCTGATGAATGTGGTACTGGGGCTAAGTGGCGGTTTTAGAGATGTTTGTTTCGCTCTCTCTCGCTCTCTTTGGGCCCTGTATTTCTATGTTCTCAGAGGGGTATTTGAGTTCGTATTCGAGTACGAGGGGGGTGTATATGAGTTCGTATATGAGTTTCGTAGGTTGGGTGGAGTGAAGCGAACCCTCCGTTTCACTCCACCCAACTCTCTGGGGCTAATCAGTTGGGATTAATTCAACTTCCGAACAAGCGTAAAGCCGGTACTGTGGCGATCCAGACCAACTGTGCTCCAAGTTTCCATTAATTCAACTTCCGAAGAAGCCTTTAGTCTTGTAACATGGCAGAGATCAACTCTGAATGTAGGTTTCCATTAATTCAACTTCCGAAGAAGCCTTTAGATGTAGTTTCCTTTATTTAGCTACCTAGCTAATAAGTGTTTCCATTAATTCAACTTCCGAAGAAGCCTAAAGAGTGTGGATAATAATTCTCACACAATTCAAAAGTTGTTTACATTAATTCAACTTCCGAAGAAGCCTAAAGCTTGATTAATTTTTTCGAGAAATCATTTTCACCAAGTTTCCATTAATTCAACTTCCGAAGAAGCCTAAAGTTTCTACAAGCTTTTCCAATCACGGAAAGGCAGAGGAGTTTCCATTAATTCAACTTCCGAAGAAGCCTAAAGAAGAGGATTCCAACGAGTACTGCATTTCCCATACCGTTTCCATTAATTCAACTTCCGAAGAAGCCTAAAGTTCAAATAAGCCTTATCCTGCAAATCGGGGGCAAAAGTTTCCATTAATTCAACTTCCGAAGAAGCCTAAAGCTTCGATGAAAGAGGCGGCTAAAAGAGGCTGCAACAGTTTCCATTAATTCAACTTCCGAAGAAGCCTAAAGATTCAACAGAAGACGAAGTTGTAACCGTCAACGGCATGTTTCCATTAATTCAACTTCCGAAGAAGCCTAAAGCATTTGCACAAAGGGTTTTGATACAAATAATTGCTCGATTGTTTCCATTAATTCAACTTCCGAAGAAGCCTAAAGTTTCCTCCAACTCCAACGGCGAGACATGTGCGAATTGCTATCGTTTCCATTAATTCAACTTCCGAAGAAGCCTAAAGAAAGACTTCAGCCCAATCAAGGACTAACTTACAGCGTAGGTTTCCATTAATTCAACTTCCGAAGAAGCCTAAAGTAGATGTTTGCCAGATACAGGATATGGATTTGTCGACATTGTTTCCATTAATTCAACTTCCGAAGAAGCCTAAAGGTGTCACCTCTGGGAATGTCAACCGAATGTGCTTTTTGTTTCCATTAATTCAACTTCCGAAGAAGCCTAAAGCCGTTGGGGTGTTTTGGAGATAGATTATAGAAAGTTTCCATTAATTCAACTTCCGAAGAAGCCTAAAGTCAGGGTATGCAAGAGGCAGAAGTAGTAAAATATTCGGACGGTTTCCATTAATTCAACTTCCGAAGAAGCCTAAAGATTAGGCCTGGTTTCCTGCACTCCCGCAAGTGCGATCGTTTCCATTAATTCAACTTCCGAAGAAGCCTAAAGTTATTACCAGGACGGTAATTACTGGACTAAGGCTTCTTGTTTCCATTAATTCAACTTCCGAAGAAGCCTAAAGACTTTTCTTTATATCCTCTCTGGAGGACGTAACGAAAAGTTTCCATTAATTCAACTTCCGAAGAAGCCTAAAGTATGTTGAGCTTGAAGAAGGAGAATCTGGGCTTTGTTGTTTCCATTAATTCAACTTCCGAAGAAGCCTAAAGAGTCTTCAGCAAAAAAGTTGTAGTTTTTCGTTGTCCGTTTCCATTAATTCAACTTCCGAAGAAGCCTAAAGTTGAAAAAATTGTCTCAGACCATCCAATTGGAAGAGTTTCCATTAATTCAACTTCCGAAGAAGCCTAAAGCAGAAAATTTCAGACTTGCCTAAAGAGCTGAGAGAAGGTTTCCATTAATTCAACTTCCGAAGAAGCCTAAAGAAGCAATGCTCTGAATGCTGAGCTAAACAGGTTCGGGTTTCCATTAATTCAACTTCCGAAGAAGCCTAAAGCCCCAATTTTGTTTCATTCTATAAGAATGACTTAGGTTTCCATTAATTCAACTTCCGAAGAAGCCTAAAGATTAAAAAAGCTTGCGGAGAAAACGTTCCTCTTTTTCGTTTCCATTAATTCAACTTCCGAAGAAGCCTAAAGTTAGTGATCTACAAACACAGTGTCACGGCTTAACTTGTTTCCATTAATTCAACTTGCGAAGAAGCCTAAAGAAGTCCAACCCCGACTCCCCCGAGGAAGACTCGGAGTTTCCATTAATTCAACTTCCGAAGAAGCCTAAAGAGAAGGAAACCGAAATAGTCGAGCCCGAATACCCTGTTTCCATTAATTCAACTTCCGAAGAAGCCTAAAGCTTTCAAAGCATCCGGTAACCCTTTTGGAACTCCAGTTTCCATTAATTCAACTTCCGAAGAAGCCTAAAGTTGGCATTGTGAAGTAATCTCCAATGGTCAGGTTGTGGTTTCCATTAATTCAACTTCCGAAGAAGCCTAAAGCCTCACTGTGGGTAATGGTTACATCAGTATAACTTTGGATGTTTCCATTAATTCAACTTCCGAAGAAGCCTAAAGTTTTATTTTTCTCCCGCAGGAAATCCACGAGAATATCTAGAGTTTCCATTAATTCAACTTCCGAAGAAGCCTAAAGATATTTCCCCAAAAGGAAAGGGCAATGACGACTGTATTGTTTCCATTAATTCAACTTCCGAAGAAGCCTAAAGGTGTAATGAGCTAGGACTAGAGGTCTACCGTTTGGCGTTTCCATTAATTCAACTTCCGAAGAAGCCTAAAGGACTTAAAGTCCGATACGGCAGCTGCGATAGCTGCCAGTTTCCATTAATTCAACTTCCGAAGAAGCCTAAAGTTGTTGATAATGTGGATGACCGAAGCCGGCTATGTTTCCATTAATTCAACTTCCGAAGAAGCCTAAAGACTAGCAACTGCACTAGGGGCGAACTATTACTTTTGTTTCCATTAATTCAACTTCCGAAGAAGCCTAAAGTTGGAAAAGTAATTAAGGGAGTAAAAGATGCTGGTGGTTTCCATTAATTCAACTTCCGAAGAAGCCTAAAGCTGTATGCACCGATTGTAACGGTTGTGGCTGTTAATGTTTCCATTAATTCAACTTCCGAAGAAGCCTAAAGAGGTTCCGCTAGCAACAAGGCTACAGTTAGCAATGGTTTCCATTAATTCAACTTCCGAAGAAGCCTAAAGAAGTTTCGTTGGAGTTTAGTGGCCAGTAACAAGCTTAGTGTTTCCATTAATTCAACTTCCGAAGAAGCCTAAAGGCGTCGTTGCCGGTGGCTGTAACCATAGCCAGTAAAGTTTCCATTAATTCAACTTCCGAAGAAGCCTAAAGAGGAGGAAAACAGGTGGCTCGTTTTGAGCGAGAAGGTTTCCATTAATTCAACTTCCGAAGAAGCCTAAAGAGACCAAGGCGATGACCATGGACCAGCAGTCTGATGTTTCCATTAATTCAACTTCCGAAGAAGCCTAAAGGTGCAGGGAACTTTACTGTTCCACTCGTCAAAGATTGTTTCCATTAATTCAACTTCCGAAGAAGCCTAAAGCAGCGACAGTGGCATTCGTAGAGCCTCAGACTCTAGTTTCCATTAATTCAACTTCCGAAGAAGCCTAAAGACCTGCTGGGGATGTCTCCAAGATATAATGGATGTAATAGTTTCCATTAATTTAACTTCCGAAGAAGCCTAAAGAAGAGGAATTGCCGCAAGTATAGCCAATCAAAAAAGTTTCCATTAATTCAACTTCCGAAGAAGCCTAAAGCCTTTAAAAAAGGCGAGTATCACGTGGTTGCACAAGCAAGTTTCCATTAATTCAACTTCCGAAGAAGCCTAAAGAAGGTGTTTCAATAGAGGTTACAGTTAGCGATAGTTAAGTTTCCATTAATTCAACTTCCGAAGAAGCCTAAAGTTGTTTCGATCGAAAGTGGAATTGAAAAAGTCAAGTTTCCATTAATTCAACTTCCGAAGAAGCCTAAAGCGTTGGAGATGGTCCTTTTGGAGTCACGAAACCCAAGTTTCCATTAATTCAACTTCCGAAGAAGCCTAAAGATTTTGGATGGGCAAATAGTAGGAGGTTACCGAGTTTGTTTCCATTAATTCAACTTCCGAAGAAGCCTAAAGTTTTGCAGCCTAAATTTATGCTTCCAAAGGCATAAAGTTTCCATTAATTCAACTTCCGAAGAAGCCTAAAGTTTGGGATTCGTGCGAGAAACTCGGAGTCCAGAGCACTGTTTCCATTAATTCAACTTCCGAAGAAGCCTAAAGCAGTACCAAACGGTGATTACCGGATAATTTCAGCAGTTTCCATTAATTCAACTTCCGAAGAAGCCTAAAGCACAGTATCAATTAAAGCCTGTGATTATGCTTTCATGTTTCCATTAATTCAACTTCCGAAGAAGCCTAAAGCGTCAGAACACTATTGACGGTAGCCGGGAATACAGCCCGAAGTTTCCATTAATTCAACTTCCGAAGAAGCCTAAAGAAGGCCATGATCAAATCAATTCCTCGCTACTTGGGTTTCCATTAATTCAACTTCCGAAGAAGCCTAAAGTCAGAAGGAAATCAGATTGTCGTTTCGGGTTCTGAAAGTTTCCATTAATTCAACTTCCGAAGAAGCCTAAAGCACTTTAGTTGGGAAATTATTTTTTCCTATAAACCTCCCGTTTCCATTAATTCAACTTCCGAAGAAGCCTAAAGTTTCACCAGGAACTTATTGCAGTCGTTGCATCTAGGGTTTCCATTAATTCAACTTCCGAAGAAGCCTAAAGTGGATAATCGAACCCACAAGGCCCGACCCAGGCCCGTTTCCATTAATTCAACTTCCGAAGAAGCCTAAAGACCTGATTGCACAGGTCTTGTAGGAGTTGAAATAAACGTTTCCATTAATTCAACTTCCGAAGAAGCCTAAAGATATGACTCATCCTCTTTCAGAGGAAAACTCACTTGTTGTTTCCATTAATTCAACTTCCGAAGAAGCCTAAAGAAGTGACGGTGCTAAGACTGAAGATTGTAAGCCTAAAGTTTCCATTAATTCAACTTCCGAAGAAGCCTAAAGCAGGAATGTTTAAGACTATTAGCGTAAACGGTTTAGTTTCCATTAATTCAACTTCCGAAGAAGCCTAAAGAGGACAACGGAGACGGGACTTTCACAGTTCCAAAAGAGTTTCCATTAATTCAACTTCCGAAGAAGCCTAAAGCTCCAGGGAATGCTTGACAACACGGACACTGAGGAGTTTCCATTAATTCAACTTCCGAAGAAGCCTAAAGCTCCTATGGGAATCGCCAAGTAGTTTCTTTCTTTCTTGTTTCCATTAATTCAACTTCCGAAGAAGCCTAAAGTTGTATTTTGCTTTGTTGTTACAGCAATATATAAAATGTTTCCATTAATTCAACTTCCGAAGAAGCCTAAAGATTATTGGCTCCACACAAGGAGTCGACAGCCAGCTGTCAAGTTTCCATTAATTCAACTTCCGAAGAAGCCTAAAGGCTAGCTCCTAGAAGCCTTACCCTAAGATAAGTCTACAGCACTTTTTCGTGGGGGTCAAAATTTAAAGTCAATAAAAGCAGAATATTCTCAACAAGTCAGCAACCTACGGTAAAATAAGGCTTCCAAACCTTTACCCCAAAAGAATTTCGTGGGGGGCAACGACAGAATAAGGGTTTCAGACATCACCTACCCCCCACGAAAAAGCTAATTAGACAACCGTGGAACTAACAAACAGAGAAAAAATCTTTTTCTCTCACCCACCGAGCCCTACTTATCCCACATCATCGGCCGATATACCTCAACCTCTCCCATCAACGCTGAGATGTACTCCCGCACCTGCAATTCCAAACAGCGACGATACGCCACCTTATAACCAGTATGCGGATGAGTCGTCTCCGACAGCAACTTTTCATCCCAATGCTTGAGAAACTTCTTCAAAGCATGAGGTTGAAGAAAAACGCCACCCCGTTCGTCTGGCGGCGTAAAATCATCCGCAATAAAAATCTGAGAATTGATCAAATACGTTACCAGAGAATCCACAACCTGAGCCCGAAACTCCTCCATCAAATCTGAAACCAAAGCCGGGTGATTGTCGCGGGGCACGTGAAGATTCCCAAAATGCGTGTGCAGCCCCACAGCTTCCACAAACGAACTCACATTCTGACTTAATAAAGTGTAGCCCAAACTCAGCAAACTATTAATCGGATCGGTAGGAGGGCGCTTAGTGCGAACTTCAAACACAAACGGGCCCGAAAACAAAGAACCCAAAGCTTGAAAATAAACAGTCGCCGCTTTCCCCTCATAACCCCGCAGTGCATCCATAGACTCAGCCAAATGCAAACTTTCCATCAGCATTTCCAGCATTTCCACCGCCTGCAAAACTGATGTTTGACTAGCATCCTTCGATTTGCGATAGCGGTTCAATCGCATCAGCAAAATCCGTGAATTATGCAGCTTCGCCCTGACAATTGCCTCGGCTTGCAGGCGAACAAACTCAGGATTCATAGAACAACTTACCTGCTTAGTCAAATATTCCACCTTGGCCCGCCCGTCATGTTGTAACCGCCCAAAATAGCGACCCCGCTGCGACAAATACAGAATTGGAATCCGCTGATGCAGCGCACAAGATACAGCCCCGTGAGACACATTGCAGCAGCCAAACAAAATAATGTGGCTTACCCGACTAGCGGGAACTTTAATCCGTAATTCCTGCTGGTAATAAACCTGAAACTGCTGGTTTTGAATGCTCAGATAAGCTCCCTGATCCGTGACATACAATGTACTCATAGGTTCCCTCCAAAAATGTTCCGAATTAGCGCGTGGCAAAACAAGCCGCTTCACAGAAATACTGCAAGCCAAAGGCTTTCCAGAAAATACAGGTACTTTGCGAGTTACGGCGCGAGAAAAAGACATTCCCGAAGTAGGGGCAAACCCCCCGTGGTTGCCCTTTGCGGCTGGCTGGGCGGGCACGGGGGCACCGCCCCTACCTGGGGAGGGTTCCGGTGCAAAAACCTCTCCATTACGAAACAGATAACCGAGAAAAATAAACTCCTCATCGGGTGCAAAAATCCGCGTCTTTTCTGGCTGAAGCTTTAAATACAAACTGCCCAGCCAAGAACTAATCTGTTTCAAACAGCGATTAGCTTGAATAGAATCGGCACAAGCGATTGCAAAATCATCGCCAAAGCGCACCAAATTCCAACCGTGACTCAAACAAAGTCGGTCAAATTCGTTCAAGTACAAATTAGCCAAAGCACCGGAAAGAATCGCCCCTTGCAAAACTCCCTGATTCGGATACAAACACTGACCCTTAACAACAATTCCCGACCCAAGCTGCTGTTGGATTAACTGGCGCAAAATCGGCTCTAACTGCAACTTTTCCAAATCAGCCAATAGCAGCGGCCAACAAAGATTGTCAAAAAACTTCTCAATATCAGCTTTAACTACCCAAGCCTGCCCGAATCCATAATAGGAATACAGGTGTTTGACAGCCATCTGTATGCCCCTGCCGGGACGGTAAGCGTAGCTGCAATCGAGAAAAATATCCTCCAGCGGCCAATACAGTTCGTCCAGCAAAAAGCGCTGCACAATTCTGTCCCTAACCGTAGGAATACCAATCAAACGCTTGCCGCCGTTGGCTTTGGGCTGGTAAAAACCCTTAGCCGGACGCGGAAAATAAGATTCCTGCTGCAACTGCTGCTGCAAAATTTGCAACTGGTGTCGGGCAACACCAGCAAACAAATCAACGGTAATGCCGTCAATTCCAGCGCTGCGACTACGCTTGCGTACTTGCTGCCAAGCCGCGTGCAGAGGTTCTGGTGTAAATTCCATGTACCCCCCAAATTGGGTTTTAAACCTTACAACTTCGATTTTTGCAGGGGGGTGTTTGAGTTCAGATTTGAGTGCTTGACAAACTTATATGAGTTCGTGTATGAGTTGAGGTAGCTGCACTGGAATGATAGTTGACTGTTGATTGTTAACGATTCGGATGTAACCAGCGACAAGGCGGCAATTCAGGACACGGCAATGCCCTTTCCCTACCTCAGAATCATCCATCGCCCTCTTGTGAGCGAACTATCGCTGGATTAATGGGACACGGCGTTGTGCCTATTAGTGTCAACTTAAGCTTGTAGTCCGCCAGTCCTCCCGTTCACCCGGCAGTCCGCCAGGGAATGAATTCCCTGTCTCAAAGCGAAAGTCCTCTCAAAGAGGACTGAAGAAGTCATTAGTCCTCATAGCGAGGACTTTCGCTTTGAGGCTGTTGTTGAAACCCCTGCCGGACTGAGGGTTTAATGTTAAGTTGACAGCAATGGGCAGTGCCGTGTCCTGATGGTTCGACTGTGGGTAATATCAATATCCGATGCCACGGGATTTGATATGATGCAAAACACCTGGTTTCTAGCCACCCGTGCGTAAGTCCTGTTCAGGTTAAGTTGACACGAATACTCTTCACACGCCCTATGTCAAACCGCACTCTCCAAGCAACCGCTGAAGGAATCAAACTCGCCAAAAGAGCTTTGGGACGCAAAAATTTGACGCAAAAAGCTCTGGCTTTTGAAATGGCGCTCGCAGCTTGGTCAACTGTTAACAGATTTTTTACGGGGAAGGCGATTTATCGATCGATTTTCATGGAGATTTGTCATGTCCTTGACTTAGACTGGCAGCAAATAGTCAGTCCAGAAACAGAACCGGAACCGAAGCCAATCGCACCTATTGACCCACAAATTGACGAACTTCTTGTCGCAATAGAACGCAGCGGCGCTCGTGCCAGGGCCGCTCTCAATCCTTACATTCTCCCTCCCATTCCCCGCCAAACCCTGCTGTCCAAATGCCTGAAAGAAATACGTGCCGGAGTCTTTGAAAACAAGCGTCGGATCGTCCCAATTATAGGGGCAGCCGGATACGGAAAAAGCACCATTCTCGGCAGCATCTACGATGAACTACACGCCGAACAAACCGAATCCGACAGTGGCTGGTTAGCCTTAGTCCGGTGCGACGATTTAATCGAATCCGCTGAAACCTTTGCCCTAGAACTCGGTGAAAAAATTAGTGCTAAGCGACAATCAATCGTGGAAATTGCCCAACAACTAACAGCTCAACAAAGCCGCGGCATTCTCCTGATTGACACTTTAGATATTGTACTGACAAAACCTTTAGTTCCGGTGTTGCGCGGCATTTTATCCCAACTCTTAGAAATCGGCACAACAGTTGCCTTTACCTGCCGCGATACCGACTACAGCAACTTTTTTGAACCCTACCATGAAAGCTTTGCCGGATTCCGAGAAAGTGTCAGCGACAACTGCAAAATTACCCCCTTCACCAGCGAAGAAGTCAGAACCGCAGCGCAAGAATTCATTAAGACTAAACCTGGTTTCAACACTCTAGCAAGCCAGCAATCTTTTGCCAACCAAATTATTGCCCTTTCCGCAGACAGCGTATCCCTACAAGAAATCGTCTGCCACCCCTTGCTGCTGGCTTTACTTTGCGACTTGTTCGCCGCTGAAGAAACAGTCCCCGAAGATTTAACCGTCAGCCAGCTATACGAAAAATATTGGGATTGGAAAATTGCCAAAGTTCGCCACAACTTGCAGTCCGAACACCTCAGCCTCGCCAAACAAAAACTGTGCCTGAAACTAGCACGATTAATGTATGACAACTCTGGAGATAGATTGCGTGACTTTGTTTACGAGGGCGATTTAGACCTCAGCGAAACAGAATTTTCTGCTTACAATTCACTCAAAAGCGACGGAATTTTTAAAGATTTAGGAGGAAAGCGAGCTGGTTTTTTTCACCAAACATTCTTAGAATATACCGTGGCGCGTTGGATGAATACGAGCGAAACAGGCGAACGAGCCAAAGACCAACTTAAAAATGATTTAATTGCTTCTAAAATTGCCGATTCGAGATATTATATTTGGTCAATATTTCGCCAACTTTTAACCCTCCTGAGCCTGCCGGAATTCAACCAAATTTCCGATGAATTAGACACAACCAAAATTTTGCCTTTTCGCGCCGTCACCTTTGCCAGTGTTTCCCGCACCGAACCGGAATCCTCAGCCGTGTTGCTGTCCCTACTAAGAATAGCCCTTATTAGAGACTACAGCTTCCAAGAAACCCTCCTAGCAGCAGCCAGAGGAGCACCACAGCGCCACAGAGACGCCGCCTGGGAAGTAGCAGTACAACTGCTAGGAAATGTCGGCCCGGAACTAATTAACAAAGCAGCGGAAACAGCGGCCGAATTGCTAGGGCGATTCCCCCCAGTTTTGCAGGTAAATCTCGAATCGCCCGCTGAAACTTCTCGATTTGAGCGAGCCCTAGCAGCCATCGCCAATCGACAGTCGCAAACAGCAGAAAGTAACCCACAATCGTCAACAACCGAAAATAACCGACTGTCTCAAACAGCAGAAAATAACCCGCAGTCTCAAACAGCAGAAAATAACCGACAGCCACAAACAACCAAAAATAACCCACAACCTCAAACAACCAAAAATAACCCACAACCTCAAACAACCAAAAATAACCCACAACCTCAAACAGCAGAAAATAGCCGACAGTCTCAAACAACCGAAAATAAACGACGACAAGAACGCTATCAAATTTGGGGAAAATTCATCGGTGTTTTTTGTGAAAATTATGCGAATAAACGGACAGATAGCATAGAATTAGAAATTTTAAAAAGCCTTAAAAAATATTATTTTCTCTTCGGCGGCAACGTTCGTTCTACCGTCATTGAACTTTACCTAACTCCGGGCATTCCGGCAACAGTACAGCGAGAATTTCTGCTAACAATTATCTCTCAACCAATTTCCGAACAATTCAAAGAACAAGAAAACACCACACAACTTCTCAGCAGCCTGCTACCAAACTTTTTAGCTGCCGGCGACACACTCTTCGGAACCACTTGGCAAGATGCACTCCGCGCCCCACTAGGCAAATACTGGACTGCGGTTTCCGCCACTACTGTCGGCCGCGCTGCTGCATCAGATACAGCCTTGCTAGAAGCGATTTTAAAGAGTACATTCAGCGATAGCTTGCCAAGGGATATAGAGGATTTAACGGGGCGCAATCTCGCTGCTATTACATCAGCAGTTCACAGTGGTGCGACTGATTTAGTTGCTGCTAGTTTACTAAAAATCCCCATAGAAACTATCCCAGCCAATCGAGCATCAACTATTACTTTAGTATTCAGAGAACTAGCAATTTATGGTAATGGTTTGCATCCCCTCAGTAGCGAACTGCAATTAGCTTTGGTTCAGTGGATTGTGCCGGCGATAGAGCGAGCTCCTGTAGAATTCATTCGCGCGATAGATGCCCTTGCCAATAACCTATCGATACAGCAGCTTTTGGCAGAGATTCTCGAACAATTACTTCCCACACTGCCAGCATCACAAACAGCTAATATCCTCAAAAAACTCAATAATGTTCCTCCTCAACTCGAACCTTACTTACAAAAAAATGCGGATTCAAAAGAAGTGCGATCGGCCCTAGTTAAATTGTACCGCCAACAAGCGGAAATTTCAGCAGATTTCAGTAATGATAAGACATTACCCTCAGCAGATTTCAGTAATGCCTTGTCATTACCGTCGGCGGATTCCAGTAATGACAAGGCATTGCCGTCTCCCTACTCGTTATCTATTTCTGAACTCGCAAAACTGTGTTTAGATTCCTCGCGAGATGTGGCCCTCGATGCCTCCGCAGCCATACTCGCCCTCGCCGAACAAAAAAAGCAGATCCAGTTACAGCAATTGCTACTAATTTTAGCAAAGTCTCCCCTCGTTGGAGTGCGCCAAAACTGTTTGAAAGCTTTCATTGAAAAAGTCAACTCGCAAGTAGTTGCAACTTCAGAAATTATGGCTGTTTTTGAAACTTTAGCAAACGATTCGACTGCCGAAATAGTCCAACTCTTATACAAATTGATAGACACTGCCATTTGGAATCATCCTTCAGGGGTAAATACAATTGACCCCAATTTAGCAGAAGCCACCTTTGAGCTAACTCGCAGAATTGTTAAAAGTTCCAATCAAGATGTTATCAACATGGGAGCAGCTTCAGCACTGATTGCTTTAAATCAAATAGCTCTTTTAGACAAGATAGAACTCATGCCACAGATTGGGAATTGCACCCGCATCTTACTGCGAACTGTAGACATCAGCCGCAAAGTAGATAAATTAGTTGTCACAGGATTGCTGACTAAACTCGCTAAATTTGACTCCGAGTTTTTGGCTGCTATTGTCAGAGAAGATTTGATTGTTGGCGATTCCCTAATGCCAGTAGCGAATCAGTGCGCTGTTGCTGTGGCTGTTGCAAACGACTGCGGCAAAAATTCACCGCTGCTAGATGAGATTTTGAACGATCGCAGAATTCCCAACGAGGTGAAAAGTCGTATTATTCGCGATCGGGAAGCTTGAGAGTTTGACAGTCGCCTACAAATTATCATCTTTTAGCGCTCGCTTACAGCCCATATTCCGCACCCCCCAAAGGGCAGGGCTGTTTCATTCGCGAATTTTAGCTTTTCTAAAATTCTGAATGAACATATTAATGTCCTCCTCGAACGCTAAAAATTCAACTATCAATTTAATTTATAGTTGAATGAACTGTTTTCCTTACCAACTAGGAACCAATCTAGTGAAAAAATGGGAGTTGTAGTTGATAAATGACTACTTTTTATTGATATATTGGGGTTAAATAAGTAGTAAAATTAATTCCAGAGCGCATTAAATATGAATTTTGCAGGCCTAAAATTCTTAAAAGCTAAAGCTTTGCCACTGATGTTATAGCGTTTCAATGTATCGTTGAAACCTTCGTAGATCGGCCTTAAGATTTGTTACTTTAATTTTTCTACAAAAGCTTCTGGGCAATGCCCAAAAGCGTTCTTCAGAAGCTCAGGACATTGTGCAATTCTTCTAGTAATTGCTCGGAGGTGCACCGATGAGCGACATTAATCAGGCTCCCCAGACGATCGCCCAGACAATCAACTGGCTCCACAATTGCTTGGGCCGACCTGCGCTGCCGTAATGTCCCAAGGAATGCGAAAGGGACTGCGACGTTCCCGGAGGCAAAGCGCCTGCTTGGATAACTGGAGTTTAGACTAAGAAAAGCTGGCTCAGCTAGAAACTGAGGCGGAAAAGATTTATTGTGCAGCTAAATATATGTGATTAAGAAGTCAAATTTCGATGATTTTGGAACTGACCTCGACCCTTTTTCACTACTGGATAGCGAATGCGCCCTATTCGGGATTGACCAGTCGGCCAACCAGGGGATTTTCCCCGTGGTTTTGGTGCTTGAGCAGGAGTGCCAATCTTAACCAAAAGTGGGAAAAGGGATTGAGCCACCCGTCCAGGAGTCAAATTAGTCAGAGGTTTTTGCCAAGGCAAGTGATAGTCTCGAACTAAATCTTGAGCCAACCACAACTGCTTTCGTTAACAGAGGCATCAAATCGCTCCAACGGTCACATTGTTCGCTTGGTGCTGAGATGGGGTAGAGTCCAATGTAATGTTTGCTTGGCTAAACGATACCAATGCTCAATGGCAAAGCGACGCAAATAGTCCATCCAGACTACTTCGAGAGAACAAGAATTCTCACCTTCACCTATCCATGCTAACCATAAAGGTTTAACCTGACGACAATTACTACCGAGAGCTTTTCGCTCTACCAAGATCAATGTCATCGGATGTTGAGCACTAGAACGAAAGTGTAAGTTATCCCACCTTCTGATTTGTAATTGTCCTAGCTTTGGGTCATCTAATTCTACCATCTCCTCAGCAGCCCACCAAGTTTGGGGGTCATTGATCTGAAATTTCTTCCCGTGACTACGGGGGCGTCCTCGGCCAGAATAAGCTGGTGGGGCAGAGTATAAACAGCGATTAGAACGCAGCCGGATTAACTTGTCGGCTTTGAGATGGGCAGTCTGCAAAACTAAATTGGCACAGCCATATTCTCGGTCAAATAATACTAATGGTCGTTGTGGCAACCCTGCTATCACTTGCTCCCGTCTGCCATGCCGCTTTACTGATGGGTGTATCCTTTCCTGGTGATTCGTTCGTGTCTTAAGGGTAAGGCCCAACTCCCTTGTGCTTCCGGTATCCAGGCAATTGTGCTGTAGCCCAAGCCGATTGCTATCGGTTTATTACCATCAATTGCAGTGGCTTGATGTTCATAGGTACGCTCCCTCAAGGTTGGTGCATCTGGTCTCGCCCACGCTTGCGCGAGTCTACTGCTAAAATTGGTCTCTCTACTCCTGACATCTGCTGAAGATACAGTTTCATTAATTGCTCTCGGTCTGGCTGACAGTCCTGTAAGGCTTCGGACACGCTTGACCATTGTCTTCGGAACAATGGGTTCAGTGCCATCTCTGTTAAACAATTGGCTCTTGGCGTAGTCATCACTGCATCCATCAGCTCAAAGGTGGCATCTTTGGCTGGACCTAGCATTCTATAGGCTTGTTGACGAAATTCTCTCAAGGTTTCACAATTCATGGTAGGCAGATTTGAGGTTTTTTGCTAATTCTCAATTTTCTGCCTTTAGGGAACCTGTGGCAATCACAGGCTCCCTTTTCTTTCCCTTGTTAGTCTAAACTCCAGTGGATAAACCAGAAAGGAAAAACAGTCAAAGTCAGTTGGAAACTCTATTGGACTTAGGACAAAAAGCGATAATTTTGCGATTAATAATCGCAAAACTAATTGACTGTAGTTTAGACTAACTAAAGATGAGAACGGTGGCAAAAGAAGAACTAGAGCCACCGTTAAGGAGAGAATGAGGGTGAAAAATAAAAACCTATCCACTCCTTAAATGAACAGTGAACGATTAAAGGACTTTCGTCAAGAAGCATACGAGTTATTGGTACGAAGCAAGGATGCAACATTCGAGCTCATGGATGCAGTGATGACCACGAGGAATGCGTCATGTTTGGCCCAATTTTCGCTCAATCCATTATTCAATCGTCAATGGTCAAGCGTTTACGAGGCATTGCAAGACTGTAGGCCAGACCGGAAAAAACTGATGCTGCTGTATCTCCAGCAATTAGAACAGCAAGTACCCGTAGCAGAACATATGTTAGTGGCAATTGATCACACTGCATGGGGGAGAGCAGATGCTAAAACATTAAAAGATAGAACCCATGAATATCAGGGGGGTGTAATTCTTGGGCAGGGGTACAGTACCATTGCGTGGATACCTGAAGCGCTGCGTAAGTTGGGCATTACCCCTGCTCCATGAAAGGATTAGTAGTGGGTCTTCACCCATACTTCAAGCAGCCTCCCAACTCAAACTTGTCTGTGAACAGAGCGTCAATCCAGTCTTAGCAGTTTTAGATAGAGAATATGGCAATGCAAATTGGGTACTGGCTATAGCAGATATTCAAGTTGATTGTTTAATGAGACTCCGAAAGAATGCCTGCTTATGGTCAGCACCACCAGCCTATAGTGGTCGCGGTAGGCCACGGAAACATGGGCCAAAAATGAGCCTCTGGGACCCGACCACATGGCTCCAAACGGATACTGTGATTGAAATTGACGAACATCCAGATTTGGGACAAGTCCGAGTCAGTCAATGGCTAGACTTGCATTTTTATCGTGCGGCCGAACAGAGAGTCAATTTAATCCTCGTGGAAAGAATGAAGCCCATGTCAAATGGTCAGCCATTTCCACCCTTGTGGTTGGCTTGGGTGTCCGAGAGAACTCTACCCAAGCGAAACTGTTTGGTTTAAGTATTTACGACGTTTTGGGGTGGATCATTGGTATAGGTTTGCTAAGCAAAGATTGCATTGGACATTGCCTAACTTGAGAACTCCCGAACAATCAGAGCGGTGGAGTGATTTAATGCCATTGATGAGTTGGCAACTCTGGCTAGCTAGGGATTTAGTGGTCGAGAATGTATTACCCTGGCAATCTGCTAATATCAATTTAACCCCTGGACGTGTTGCCCAATCAATGTTGTGGCTTTTAGTTGATATTGGTACTCCCGCGAAATTGCCTAAACAGAGGGGAAAATCCCCCGGCTGGGAAAAAGGAAAGGTACGGACTAAGGCACCGTGCTATCCCACTGTAAAAAAACGGGTTTCTCGACGCAAAAAGTCTTCAAGATTAGTTATTTAATCTTCTCCCTCTTGAGTTTTTGAGTAACAGCTTGCCGGATATTCAAAGGCGGCTACTTTTAGCTGCAATCATTTTTTAGTCTAAACTACAGTAATTGAGGTTTGATAAGCAGATCGTGTCAACAGCGATGTCAGGAAATTTATTCGTCTATCGAGCGCGTTTCTCTGGTATGATTTCACTTTATACGTCGTAATATAAGTCAAGCAAACTGTTAGTCTATATGGCATCATGGCGATCTATCGTACACTCAATGCGGGCGATCGGGACGCATGACAGCCTCCAATTTGCAGCCAGCGCGATCGCCTCTCTCCTGAGATTTATCTAATTGAGAATGGTGCAAAATCTCAGTCCAACCAGCTTTATTCGCGCTACAACATCACGAAGAGGGAAATTCTCTCTTTGCCCAAAGTCCAATTACATTTGTGACTTGCTTTCCATCTTTTTCCATTACTGTGTTGCGCGAGCGTCGATCGCACCTAAGCAATTTTACTCAGTTGGTTGTTAGCGCACTCTCTCAGGCTCCAACAGTGAGCGAAGATTGGCGAGTTGCGAACAATAAACTGTTGCCCTCGTGAGTGACAACACTAGCGAGGAACGAGTCTGTCTATGTTTCTAGTTGCGAACTCCCGCGTCGAACTCACATTTTTCAGGTCGCGCTGGGACTAAACGAATCGCACTTTTTGGCAGCGTTCTCACCTTGCTCCTCAATCCGCCAGCTCCAAGCGGCGATCGCAAGTGTGGACGATCGCACCCGAAAGCAACGATTGCACCATCACTCGAGCGCCTGAGACAGCTTTAACCACATATTTTTGAACCTCACCAACAAACCGCACTAGCGCGCCCACTTTCAAGGAGCGCCCTGCGTTCGCAGCTTCATCATTTGGTGGCACACCCCCCGATATCTTCATATCTTTATCTGACCCTGTGCCGCCAGGAATCCCTTCCAAACAGGGAGCCACGGCTTCTGCCAAAGAGATAGCCTTCTCATCCCGCTGCTCCCAAGCTGCAAAAATCGCCGCTCGGTCGTCGTTGGGGAACTGGAACTGGTAAACTCGAATGCGCTTAGACCTACCCAAAGCATCTCGTTCCTCCGACCTTTCTTGGCGAACCAGTCGCAGGGTAAAGCCCAGCTTCCCCTTCAAAACATACTGAACCACCTCCATTGGGTGGGCATTAGGGTGGACGTTGATACCCAGAAAATCTTTCACGTCCGCAGAATACTGCTTGACCCTTTGAGCAAAGGCTATCACCTCCGGGTCAGTCCCTCGATACTCCCTGTCTGAGTCAAAGAACTCCATCAGCCCCAACTTCTTGAGAGCTTCCACAGAAGCTTTCAGGAAGCGCAAATCTTGCGGGCAAACCTTCCCTTGACCCCTTTCTTGATGCCCCGCCAAGTGATTTTTATCTCGTTTCCTGACAAACTCTGGGTCATGGGTCAAATAGTAATGCAGGCGAATTTGAGGCAGCCAGCCGTCGTCGTCCTTCAATTTCAGCTCAGGCGTCACCGACACACCATAAGTCTCTTGCAGTTGGTACTTGCGCTCTTGATTGAGTTCGCCGTTTGTCTTGGAGCGCTTGTCCTTCAACTTCAGATACTCAGACAGAGTAATATCAGGAGCATCAGCAACAGCATCCGCTTCTACCCTGCGGTTTTCTCGCTGAATTGACTCAGCCTCTTCCTTAACCAGAGCAGCTCCGACATTTCGGAGAGTTAATTCATTTAACTGAGCATTAACCTTCTGGGCAAGCTGCTGCAATAGCTTCCAGTTTTTGACCGCGCTGGCTGCTATTTGCTGCGCTAATCCCTCTAAAAGGAGTTGTTCTAGCTGATTTTCTCGGCACAGTTTTACCTGAAACCCTTCAGCTTTTAAGCTGTACCTAATCGCCTCTCTGTAATGCCACATTCCGGCATTAATTCTAGCAGCCATTTTTGCCCAAGTTCTCAGGTGAACCGGGTCGTGGGCCGCGTCGATGTCGAAGTCAACTCCTTGCAGCAAGCGGATGTTGGTTTTGATAACCTTCTGCTGGGAAGCGAGGAGAGCTCGGTAAGAAGCGCTGCCGTTGCCAATTTTGCCAATGCCAAAGGGCGCTGTCCAAACAAAGATTGGAACATTTTCATCCCTGACGCGAGCGAGACCTTGCAAGGCATCGTTGACGGCAATTGCTCCTTTGAAAATGCCGAATACAGCTGTAAAATAACCGCGAATGTCGATGCTAACTCCTGTGCCAATGGTGGGGCTAGCGATGATGATGTCGTAGTTTTGAATGGTGGCATTAAGTTTCTCAACGCAGCCACAAGCAGGGTGGTTGGGGTCGGCTACTGACTCGCTATCAATCCTGAGAATGCGCTTGTCGGGAAATCGTTTTTGCAGTTGTGTTTCTAGATTGCGACATGACCATTTTCCTTTGACTTTTTGGGAGTCTTCAACAACCATAATGTGGGGCCTGTATCGATCGATCGGGCAGCAGAGGGCGTGGCTTTCAAGGTCGCAACTGGTGATTTCTCCCGAGAGAATTTGCTCCATTTGAGCGAATAGTGGTGCGGGACTTTGAGTGGCGTAGAAGATCGCGTCCCGCTCTTTTTTAGGTTTCCACTCGTTGACGGCAATCCAAGGTTCGAGGGGGATGCCAGCAAGCGCCTTCAAGTAGTCGATCGCGCAATCAGATAAGTCAGCATCCTGGGCAACGATTAAGCCACCGGTGGTTAAGACGGTGCGAATGAGTTCTTGCAGGGTTTGCAAGATGGCGACGCGGTTTTCGCGGCAGGTGCTGGAGTTCAAGGCGTGCCAGATGACTTGTTCGCACTCATCAATGAGGACGATCGCCCCAGACCAGTTTTCGGGGTTGAAACGGGCCATTGAGTGGGGGTGGAGGCTGTCTACACACAAGCCGTACCCGAATAATTTGCCTTCCGGCGAGTTCTTGGTTTCGTCGATGTAGTTGATTCCCAACCCGGCGCAGATGGCGCGGCCGAGCTGAATCCTGTGGGTGATGACTAGCACGCGGCGTTCGCCCGTGTTGAGGGCGTGGGAAACCAGGTGGGCGAGGGAGCGGGTTTTGCCGGTGCCTTTGGGGGATTTGATGCAGGCTAAGCCGGCCTCTGGATAGGGGAGTTCTCCCAGATAGCGAGAATTTAGCGTTAAAGACGCGGGATAGGTTAAAAGCCATGATTCCCTATCCTGCCAAAATTGGAAGCCTCGTGCTGCGTTTTTGAGGGCAATGAGCGCATCCTCGCCTCTGGCTACCACGAAATCGTCGATGCCTTTCTCCGGTCCTGGCAGAGTGATGACGCTGACGGAGCATTTGGCGGTGGTGAACAGGCGGCCGAGTTTGTCAATCTCGCGGTTGACGTTGAGGACGGTAGAGTGCTTGCTGTCGCGATCGAAGCCGATGTAGATTTCCCGCCCTGGGGTGGCGAAGTGTTGGAGTTCGGGGATGAGATAGGGGTTGCACTTCTCCCCTAGCACGTTCTTGGTTTTGACGCCCATCGTGACGCCGGGGAGGGCAATGGCCACGTAGCCCATTGTGAGCAGGCAGGCGGCTTTTTTTACGCCTTCGACGATGGTGACGGGGATGTTGTTGTCCCACACCCATTGCCAGAACTGAGGCTGGTTTGGGAGAGAGGGAGAGGGGGAGCAGGGGGGCAGAGGGGCAGAGGGGCAGCACGGGCTAGGGGCAGAGGAGCGTGGGAGCAGAGGGGAAATCTTCGTCTTTCCTGTTCCATCTCCCCATCTCCCCATCTCCCCCGCTCCCCATCTCCCCATCTCCCCCGCTCCCCCTTCCAAATCCTCTGGGTTGATGGGGACGCCGTGGCGTTCTGCGACTTTTGCCCAGATGTGGTCTGGGACTTGCAGGAAGAAGGCTCTGGTGGGGGTTTTGGGGGGGTGTTCGTATTTTACGGGCTTGGTTTTACCGTTTGGGTCGAAGCTGTTGCGGGGCTGATAGGGTTTGAAGCAGCCCCAATACATGGGCTGCCAGTTGTTGAGGGGGTCAAGGCCCGAACACCACCAACCACCGTGCTCGATGTGGCTGTAGTGTTTTCTGGCCCACCGCCATTGTGCGTCGGGGTGGACTCTGCCGGAGGCGGCGTTAATTTCGTAGAGGAGGTAGGCGTAGGGGGCGTCGCCACTAAGGGTTTGCACGTTGAGGGCGAAGATGGCGGGGTCTACACCGCTTTCTTGCCATTCATTGAGGGCGGACTTAGATAAGACCATAACGCACCCCCATGTTGGCTGTGTTGACCTTCGGGTCTAGTAGCAATGCGAAATGCGCTCCAAGTTGCACCCGAATCTGGCTACCGCCAGAGCGCCTCATGAACGGGTCAGATGGAGTCAAGTGGACTGTGAGTCTCTGTGAGGACTGATTTTGAAGGTCAATGGCTGTGCTATCTCGATAAATCTTCACCGGGCTATTCCTTGAGTGGGGAACATCCCTTTGTCTCATGTTCTAAAAATCGCTGCTTGCACGCCGATCAAAGATAATTAATTAATAGTTAATCCGCGCGTAGTAAGGTTCTGAAATGCTTGCTAGTCAAGAGTTTCAAAATTGAGTTGTCACCAGATCCGGGAGTTTTTGTCACCAGATCCGGGTGTTTTTGTCACTAGATCCGGGTGTGTCCGTAGTAAAGTCATAAGCCTTGCCTGGTAAAAGTTTGAAGGTGATTTTGAGGTCATTTTTGCCTTACTACGCAAAACTCCAGCCTTACTACGCTTGGGGCTGGAGTTGGGGTCAAGGGGACGGGAAGCTAGATTGACAATTCTGGTAGCACTTTAGGCAAGATTTTTTTGAGGTGGGCGGCGGTTTTGGGGCTAATTGGCTTGCCGCGCTGAAGCTGTGAGACTAGCTGCTGAGATATGCCCAGCTTTTCGGCGATGACTCTTTGCTTCGTCCAATCCTTTGCTTCACAAGCCTTCTGTATCGGTTCCCACTCTAACGGGGCAGCAAATGCTGATTTCCGTTTCCGGGGCAAAGATGCTGATTTTTTAGCAGCTATCAAGGCAGGAATTTTACCGGGAGGCTTGATGGTGACACCAGCTTCTAGCAGTAAATCAATAATTCTTTTTTTGCAATCTTTGGGTTTACCTGTTGTACTTCCAGGACGCAACCATTCTGGGTAGGTTTCAGAGTCATATATAATCTGCCAATCTAACTCAGCTAGCTGCATTAAGGCTTTATCCCAACGTTGCTTCAGCTTACCAGCGTAGCGATGATCCTTACGGGCTAATTCAATCTCATTTTTCGGCATCACCATCTCTAGCACGGTCTTAACCGTGTATTTCCCATTTGTATGAATGGCGCTTTCTGTTGTTATATTGATGGCAATTAAGAATGCTAGCTCATCATGATACGGGTTCATTTTGAGCGTCGCTTCTGAAATCCAACCAAACTCATATAAGGCAACTGGAGGTCTGGCATTCTTGCCAGGTTTATTAAAGAAAAACTCAGCCCATCTACCCGCCCGAATGAAGGCTACTATTTCTGTTGGTTCATCAATTTCATCTGTGAAAATGTTACGCAGCCCGTAGCGCTCCACAGCAACGTCCCAAATGAGGGAATTCATATCGCATCCTAGCTTCCCGATATTCCATTTAATGGTAGCGTCCAGCCTTCTCAGAAGCTTCAGGCATTGCTCTATCCTGAGTAACTTCTGGGAAGTGGTCATATCTTTACGCTCACCCCAACCCATTAAGTCTATGAGGTTAGTGCCGCCATTTTTCCCAGTTCCAGCTAGCTTAATTTCAGTTCTCCAAGGCACAGCCTGTTGAAAAACATAGGCAGATAGTAAACAGTGGAGTTTGGCAGTATCTTTCCCCAAATTGCCAAATTCCTCAATAATTCCCCAGGCTGCCTTGCCTGTAAAGTAAAAATATTCTTTAGTAACTGGGTCTTTATCCTTTAAGGCTAACTTAACAAAACCCGTGCTGTAATTATCTCGAAAAAACACATTTTTATGGGTATCTTCTTGCCAATCCCAAATTCGTAATAAGGACTTGCAAGCCGTTCTAGGAGGGGCTGAGGTGAGTATTTGAGTGATTGTGGTGCTGATAAATAGCTGGGGTTCGGTTGCGGGAACTGTTTTTGAAGCCAGCCCCAGCATAGCGGTTAACTCATCTAGTGTCCGATTGGATAAATCGAGTGGCTCTAGAAAAATTAAAGCTGAATCAAGTGCCACGTTTTTCCATAAATTTTCCTCGGTTCTACCTGCCTGAAGCCAGAGGGTCAGATGATTTAATATTTCCTCTGCTTTTGTCAAGTAGAAAGCATCATCAACTATCTGATCTTTGAGAAATTTTTCGAGTTCATCAACACACTTATGACTAAAGCCTTCTAATGTTTCATCCCTTTTAGTAATTTCGGCATGAATCCCCATTGCTACATTCAAGGCCAAAGTTTCTAAAAAATTACTCTGGCGTAGCTTCTTGGCGTACTCTTGAATGCGGTCGCCATCTATCGTGGTGGTGGTGGTAGTAGATAACTCCATAGCCTAGCCTCTTAATGCTAATAATAGTTACAGGTTTGATAGACAAATATCTCACTTGCTTTCTCGAACCTTTTTGTAAGGAGTAACCCGAACTTTCCGTACTACCAGGCCCTGTAGCCCCAAAGCATTTGCGTTCCAGTGGTGGCGAAAAATAATGTGTTTTTCCACTAACTTCACGATCGAAAGCTCTCCCATATACTGTCCCAATTCGCTCGTTACTACAGTTTACCATAACGCTATTATTTTAACATTTTCCAGTAATAATTTCCTGCTTTATCGCTGTTAATTTCTGCCAGAAACTAAGAACTGTTGATACAAGCTATTGTCAAATCTCGATCATCCCCTAACCCACAAACAGCCTTCGCACAGAGGGACGTTATGCTTCCGGTTTTTCCACTAATTTCTCCTGCAAAGCACATCTCTAAGCGCGTAGCATCGGCATAGTCATAGTTATTAGCATAGGGCGGCGAGGTAATGATTAAATCAGCAAAATCATCCGGTACGCCAAGACAAGTCCGAGCATCAGAGCGAACGCTCTTAGCAGTATTAGCTGCTGTTTTTCCTGCAATTCTCATGTCTTGAACCTGGGTTTGAACCATTAGCTCAAAAGCTGACATCGGCGACAATACAGATTTTTTGGTTTGGTTTGGTAAGATGTACTGCCAAGGGGCAGTTCCAACGCAGGAAACATGGCAGAGAATGGCTATAATTGTCAGCCATACCAACTCGGATTGAGGAGAATCGTCAGCTAATTGTTTCCAAGCCTGCCACAATCGATTTAAGCCTTCAAGGGAGCGATCGCTTAAACAAGAACGAATCAAAGCCGGATAATTATCTACACAGCCCGACAAATTTTCGGCACGTATAGCGATCGCCGCTGCGCCTGCAAGGTTTTGGAGCCCGCCGCTCATCATTAGTACGCTCGCCGAACGGACTGGTAAATTATCCATCTTTTTGCACCCCAGATTCAGGTAATCTGGTCTGGAAAGGCACATTATGAGGCCGGCTATGGACTTAGAACACGCTGCTAATTCCTTTGGAGAGATAGCTTCAACGCGCGACCTAGTGGCAGAGCTGTTAGCTGCCAAGCGCTCTGTCAACACAAGGGGGGCTTATGAGAAAGATTTGTACGATTTTTTTATGACAATGACGGGGCAGGAACCGCATCCGGCATTAGTGCGCGAGTTCCTACGGCTGAACCGCTTCGCCGCTGTCGCGGTGGTTCTCAAGTATAAAGCCAAACTAATCGACAAGGGACTTAAGGAAGCGACGATTAATCGGCGACTGGCGGCTATCAAAAGTTTGGTGAATTTTGCTCGCAAGGTGGGCGAGTGCGAGTGGAGTTTGGTAGATGTTGAAGGAGAGAAGGTGGTTCCTTACCGGGATACTACAGGGTTTGGCCGAGTTGCTTCTGAGAATGTGGCGGCGATGCAGTCGGTGTTGTCCATTCCTGACCGGAGTACACCCCAGGGAAAGCGCGACTATGCAGTTCTTCGGCTGCTGTGGGACAATGCGTTGCGCCGGGGGGAGATCGGCGGAGCCAATATAGGCGACTTTGACCCGCTAGCCCGAACTCTGAATATTTACGGCAAAGGTAGGGGAACTCAAGCGCAGCTAATTGACTTGCATAGCGCGACTAGAGATGCGATTTCTGATTGGCTGAGCGTGCGGGGAGCTGCAATGCCCCTCGATCCTTTATTTATCGCTTTGACAAAGCGTGAATACGGATTGAGGTTGAGCGGGTACGCTATTTACAAGCTTGTTTTCTCAACTTGCTCCGCTGCGGGAATTCCTAAAAGAATCAGCCCGCACAGAATACGCCACGCTGCAATTACGACGCTGTTAGATACAAGCAACGGTAATACGCGAATGGCGCAGAAGTTGAGCCGCCATACGAGCTCGAACGTCCTTAATTGCTACGATGACAATCGGCAGAGCTTGCAGCGAGAAGCGTCGGGGCTGCTGGCTGATTTGGTGCGCTAAGTTGAGATTTGTATGTTCGGATGGTAATCGAATACAAGACAATGGGAAACTCATCGAAACTGTTAACTCTCGTCTCACACTCCTAGTCCAAGGAAATATGGTTGAAATACTACGATACAGTATTTAGGACTCAAAATGATTTGTGAGCGAGATTATCTGCGAATACTAGGCAAGAAATTGTAAAAGTTGGGGGTTCGATACCCCCAACTTTTATCCCCATTCCTCTCACTACTGTTAAAGCAGTCGAACCCAAACCTGCACCTGGTATCGAACCCCCAACTTTTACCCTCATTCCTCTCACACTCTCCCGTTGCGGTGAGACGTGAGGCTCCTGCGGAATTAGCTGAACTTTCCTAACTAATGCTCGAACTGCTATACTGGTTTATTCAGGTGTTGCTAAATTCCTCTTTAATAGTCTATTTTACCGAATCCCAGTGCAGGTAAAAGCGGCCCAGTAAAAAGGGTGAGAGAACGGCTTTAATTCTTGACAATATTTATCTAAATTTTTGACAGATAAATAAATTTGTTTGCCAATTTTATCATACTTTTTGTATTCTTCATCCCATTGCTGATATTCTGAGGAACCGGAGGAGCAAGCTTTTCGTTCTGCCTCGGATATTTTGCGGAGGGTGTGGGTTTCTTCACGTTTCTGTTTCAAAAGTTCTGTGAGTTGGGGTTTATAACTAGCAGCTAAGGTATTGCCCGTAAGCTCTCGCAACTTAACTTGAGCTTGTCTCATAGCTTCTGGGCGATTCTTTCCCTGCTGCCACTCTTGATAGTAAAAAATGGAGAAAAGCGCCGTAGCTAAATCATCGACAGCCCAAAGCGTACTGATAACACTTCTGGCTCCCGCCGACAAAAAAGCAGTTGAAAAAGTGAGGATATCACCAGTAATTTCACTCAATCCCAATCCTGTTTCGCAGCAGGAAAGAAATACATCCGACAACTGAGGGAGACGCCATGCAGGAGTCATTAGCTGACCTAAAGTAATGCAGCCATCTCCTAAAATTAATGTCGATTCAAAGGGATTGTCAAAACGCGACTGGGCGTGGTGGCTAGAGTGGAGGATTTGGACGGTTTGCGCCAGTTCTCGATAGTTACTAACCGTGGCTTGACGGCGACCTTTTAAGCGTTGATTGTCTGGGATACTATAAAGGACTGCTAGTTGCTCTCCTTCAAAGCTGGCGCAAGGCAAGTCGCCCGTCGCATCTTCAATAGTGCCACAGTTTAGGTTATTGCCTAATGAAGGGCGCTGCTGACAGAACTCTAGCACTTGGCAACTAGGTGCGTAACGAATCAAAAACTTGTCACCCAAATATCGGTTGTCTCCAATGGGTAGTGCAGCGAAGGGGATTTGGTGAAGGGCAAAATGAGGAACTATAATCAGTTCCGAAATTCCTTCTAAATGCCATAAGATTAGATCGTTTAAATTTAACTGTTGTGCCAGTTTAGTTAACATCCCAACGAACTCTTCTTTCCAAGAATTGTTATCTTCAACATATTGTCCTAACCAATTTTGGAAAATCCATCCGTGCAAAGTCTCAAATCCTAAATCAGCGCAACTTTGTAGGGTAATCTCGTTTTGCCGCACGACGAAGATAAAGGTGTCGCTAACAGTGGTGTAAAAGCTAATAATTGCAGTGGTGGGTTTGTCGATAAGCTGCTGGATGGATGGGAATTTGAGAGGATTGACTCGAATTTGACCCGCAAGCACCGAATCTAAGCGACGAAGTTGTTCCCAAATTAGGAGTTTTTCAGCTTCCAGATCAGCTATTGTTTGATTGTAAGCTGCTAGTGCTGCGCGACTGTTATCAAGTTTGCTATTATCAAAGTCGTTGCTAGGTTGATTGCGCCCTCGTTCTTTGTCAATTTGCTGCTGTCGGCGCTCAAAATCCTGTAAATACTGTTGAATTTCAGCAGGAATTTCTGCACTTGAATAGAGGTCATTGCTTGCCATCAAGTCTACGAGGCGTTTAGAGCGCGATCGCTCTACGTATTCAACAGCTTTATCTAACTGCTTATTATTGATGCAAGCTTGCACGATGTTTGCATAAATGTCGATCGCCTCTTCAAAAATTTCTTGGCGGCGAAATTCAGAAGTTGCCCAAGTACGGCTGGTTTCTACGGCTTCGATCGCGATACCGTATCCCTCAATGGCTAACTGCCAATCTCCCATTACAAATGCTCTGTTTCCTAGCATTTCTCCAGTCTTCAGGCACTCAAATGGGAAAGCTGTTGGCGTGAAGACTTCCATTGCTTTTCGATAACAGGCGATCGCCTCGGAGTTTCGCTCAAGGCTGAGGTAGCTATTGGCCAGATTCATTTGAACCATAGCCCACTCTGTAGGAAACTCATCCTGGTTAAAGATTTGTAAGGCAGCTTGATGGGCGGCAATAGCTATTTCTAAATTCTCATTTGGATCGCCCTGAAGTCGATGCAAATAAGCATTAGCCAGATTCATTTTTACTCTAGCCCAATCTACGGGAAACTCGTCTTGAGTGTAAACTTGTAATGCTGCTTTGTTAGCTGCGATCGCCTTCTCAACATTTTCGACCCGATCGCCATGAAGTCGCTGGCGGTAAGCAGATGCCAGATTCATTTGAGTTTGCGCCCAAAGTTGAGGAAATTCTTCGCGGGTGCGGAATAACAGGGCATTTTCATAACAGGCGATCGCTTGTTCCAAGTTTTCCGCCTTGTTGCCACAAATGCGATCGCAGTAAACGATGCCCAAATTGTTTTGCACTTGGGCCCATTCTTCAGGCATTGCTTCGCGGGTGCGAACTTCCATTGCAGCTTCGCCAGCCGCGATCGCTAATTCTGCATTCTCTAACCGATCTCCCCGAATTCGGTTGTCATAGGCAAGAGATAATGTATTTTGAATCGTTGCCCACTGTATCGGAAAAGCTTCGCGGGTATATACTTGTAGGGCATCTTGACAGTAAGCAATCGCTTGTTCTTGATTGTCGGCGCGATCGCCCTTAAAACGGCGGTAGCAAGTGTTACCGAGGAACATCTGACAAAGTGCCCACTCTTCTGGAAAAGCTTCACGGGTAAAGACTGTGGAAGCAATTTCGTAACCTGCGATCGCAATTTCTAAATTATTAGCCTCATTCCCTTTTTTTAATTGGTGGATGTGTAAACTTAAAACCAAAATACCAGAAGCAATTTCTTTTCTTTTTTCAGGTGGGACTTCAGATAGCATAGCATCGGTTTCATCTGGCATCTCCTTAACAAAAATTTCGTCAATTTGCTCTTGGTTAGCGTCAAGCAATATTTTCTGTACCCACTTGATAAAAAGTTCGTCTATGGGTTCTGGATCAGCTTTCAACGATATAAGTTTTTGCGCTATTTTAACAAAATACTTCTCAATTTGCTCTCGCTCATGTTCAAGTAAAGTATCAACTCGAATTTTAGCTTGAGTTTCGGAAATAACTTGCAATAATTCAAAGGGTAAATTAGGGCGGATTTTATGTTGAATAAAATTCCATTGTTCGGGGAAGTCTTCTTTGGTAAAAACAGTAGCTGCAACTTCGTAGCCTGTCTTAGCAATCTTCCAGTTGTTTTCTGCATTGCCTTTGGGGAAATTTTCAATCAGGCTGCTAAAGTTGAGAACTCTTGCCGCTAAATTGATTGCTTCCCCTGGCCCTACTTGAGATATATCAAACTTTATTAGACTTAATCGTTCTACAAAACTGTTGTCCAGTTTATCTAGGTTTGCTTCGAGAATATGGTACAAAGCTTGCGGATTATTTTCGTTTTTTGCAACGGTGTCTAAGACTTTAATAAGAAACTGTGAAATAGAACTTACTTGCTGGAGGTGAACATTTTCTAGTAGGCCTAAAATAACAGGAGAACTTGAGCGTTCAGCATATTCTCTGGCTTTTTTTAGTTCTCCCCAGTCCGTGCAAAGCCCTAGTATTTGTGCGTAAGCAGAAAATTTTTCGGGAATTTCTTGATGTAAAGATTCAGAATCACCCCAGCGGCTGATCATCTCTACAGCTTCAATTACAATCTCAAAACCTTCAAAAGCTTCCGCCTTTTTGCCAGTAGCCAATGCTACCTTTCCCAACTCAAGTCCGGTTTCGATGCACTCTCTAGGGAACGAAGTAGGAGTAAAGACTTTTAAGGCGGTTTGAAAACAGGTTAAAGCATTAGCACTTTGTGCCAATTTGCGGTAAGCAAAACCCAAATCTAACTGGGTTTTAGCCCATCTTTCTGGATAGGTTTCGGGAGTATAAATTTGTAATGCGGCTTGGTAGGCTGCGATCGCCCGTTCCTGGTTCTGGATTTTGTCCCCTAAAATCCTTTCGCTATAGGCAAGACCGAGGTGAAATTGGCTACTAGCCCAATCAGAATCAGTGCGAACTTTTAAGGCAACTTGATAACAGGCGATCGCTTGCTCGAAATTTTGTGCGCGAGATCCTTCAACTCGGCGAGTGTAAGCAAGTGCCAGGTTATTTTGCAGTGTTCCCCAAAGTTCAGGAGTTCGCTCGCGGCTAACAACTTGCAAGGCTCCTTCATAGCAAGCGATCGCCTTTTCTAAATTCTCAGCTTCATCTCCGACGATTCTGTCACTGTAAACAAGACCGAGATTATTTTGCACCATCGCCCACTCTTGGGGAGAAGTATCGCGAGTGAAAATTTGCAAAGCATTGGTGCAAGCGGTTAGGGCTTTTTCAAGGTTGGGCGAGCGATCGCCCCAAATCCGATTGCGGTATGCTGGGGCTAAATCGCTTTGGGTTTTCGCCCACACTTGTGGCTCAACCTCACGAGTCAAAATCTTGGCACATCCTTCAAAACCGGCAATGGCAATTTCCAGGTTAATTGCTCTGTTACCCAGTGGAAATAGCCAGAGGATCTCGCAGAAATACATAATAACTGCCGCGATCGCTTTTGTTATTTTTGGCTGGGTTCTCAGGAGTGTACAATCTATCCAGAGACAAAATTGCCACAAAAAATCTTCATTCAGTTCGTCTGAGTTAATTGCTAGTATCTGGTAAACAGTTTGTCGATCGCTTGGGTTGAACAGAATTGTCCGCAATACTTCCCACAAGAAAGCTGGAGCTTTAACAAAAGAGCCTGTTACTGGTGAGGCATCTGCTCCTATGTAAGACCTGTATAAAAAATCAGCCAAATCGATTAACAAATTAGCCTCAGAAATCTCCCTCTGTGCTACCAGAATTGTAGCTACCATTTCCATCATTTCCACCAAACCAACATCCACCAAGTCCGGGTGCTTCCTTAAAATCTTCAGTTGCTTACCGCGAGGACATTGGAGGAGCGCTTGAATCAGCTTGAAATAATCTTTCTGGCGTTTTGTCGCTGGGGGAGCTTTCTTCGGGCCGAATCCTTTTGCCATATTCTTTACAGGTTACGAAGGGGATACTACATATACACATCAGCCATCCGCTCCAAAATTACGCAGCATCCCTCCATATTTCTGCTAACTTCTCCAGCAGTGCTTCGGCTAAATCTTCTAAATCAGTGTCGGCGCTATCGGCACTTTCACGACGAGTAAACTCCCCTCCTGCGGTACTCCCAGCTAACATCTCTCCCCCTGCGTACCGCCACTCGTACTCGTCGCAAGTTCGATAAATACGCTCTAATTGGGCAACAATATTGCTCTGCGATTGAGTTTGGATCGTGGAGCGTACCTGTACCGCCACTGGATCGTCTGTTTCTAAGAAGGCGATCGCTTCTTCTAAACGAGTAATCTGTTCAATTAAAGTGTCGATTGGCATCAGTTCTGCTACTGCTATTTGTTGCGGGGGATTTGAGCTATCTAAGGTGGGAGCAAATCCCAATAGTTGCACGGAGTCAAGGCGATCGCTAAACTGTACTCCCACATATCCAATCCGATTTTCTATTACTTCTTCGGGTAAGAAGATGGTTGTTTCACCAGGTAAAACTGGGCGGCATTCTAGGGAGCCAATACCTGGGATTACCAAGTCAGCGACATTAGCTAGCGCTGTTTTTGCTGGATTGAAGCTATCGGAATTATTCACATCTGTTTCAATTTGTAGCCATTTTAAATAGCTGTGAACTGCGTAAACTGCGAGTGCATTCAAGTAAACTCGTTTTCCTTTTTGGACTGTACTTTGAACGGCTGCCAACTGTCGCGCCATTTCGTGAGCTTTTAACTCTAGCGGTACTGTTAATAGAGGGAGTTCTGCAATGTTCATGGTTTTGGTTCCTGCTCATATCCTAGAGTGCGGGCTATTTCTTGCAACGAAGGTTCACATTTTCTATCCCAGTGAGAATTCAGAGTTGTGTACTTAACGTTTAACTCTTTTGCTAAGTCTTTAAACTTGTCCGGGGGTTCTTTTAACACTCTTCTTTTGCTGAGGAATTGGCAGTTACACTCCGGGTAAGAACGAGGGTAACTATTTTTTAGCTTGCCTTCTGGATCTTGCTCAATATAAAGTTCTAGTTGGAGACCTATTCGCTGAGTGGTTTCTTTCTGAGCGCTTTCAATCATGCCATCCAACCCGCTGAGCGTAAAATCGGGTAATAGTTCGAGCCGAGTTGTTTCCCCAGCATCCACCGCAATCGGTGCATCTAAACTAATTGGAGCATCTTTGTCAGGAGAGTACAAATCTTTAATTCGCCAACCCAGGTAGACGTTGATCCAGTTAAGCAAACTTTTTGAAACAGAAGATTGGCGCGGCTCAAAATTAGCAATCTCGCGACTAACCCATTCTAAAGTAAGGTTGAGGGCAGCAGGATAATTTGGATGAGCTGATTTTTTGACTCCTGGTAGTTGCTGAATTTGCAATAACAGCTTGTTCATGGCTGTTCGCCATTTTCTACTTTTAGCTGGGTTGTGGCGCACCTCTGCAATTAGAGCGCTTAACCGTCCATCTAGGTCATCCATGCGACTTTTTTGAGGAGCAAGTTAGTTTGTTTATTAGCTATGAAAATTCGCGATCGTGCGAAAATCCTAAGCTATTTTCTCATGTGGTTGAGCTCTTTGTGTGCGTAAATTCTTGCCGGGAGGAGGCAAGAGGCTATTTCCACGCGAATTATTGCAACTGAAGCAGGCTAAACGCAGGTTGGAGAGTGCGTTAGACCCGCCTCGACTTTTCGGGAGTAAGTGTTCGATGGTTCTTTCTGATTTCTGCATCGACTTGTTGCACCAGTGGCAGCGGTTTCCGTACAGTTCCAGAAGTTGGCGTCTCTTGTTGCGTCTTGAAGCTGGGGACATAAAGCTTTCGGAGCCTCACGGCTGTTACGTGTTCATTTACGTATCAGCTCCCTGCTAAAAATTTACGCAGCCATAATTTAAACTCTCCTGCTGCCTTTGATCCCTGGACTAAAGTTGAGCGGGTTGTCAGGCTCGTTTTTGAGGATTTTTCTTTATTTTGGTTGGTAATTAGAAGACTTCAGAGCAGGAGCCAAAAAGCGTTCTGTGTAATACAAAGCCAGTTGATTGCTCACACCATTAAAAACCGCATCAAAGGCGTGTTCAGCCCAAGGAATTTCGACCATTACCGCACGGTTTCCAGGGGCTTGTAATTGTTCGTAGAGAGCGTCCAAACTTTGCCCCAACTATATGGTCGCGACCTGCATAAACCAGTAGAGAAGGGGAAGGTTGGGTTTAACATAATTGATAGGAGAAGCTTCATGGTAAAGCTCTCTTAATTTGTCCGGGGTTCCTCCCAGAAAGGCTCGCAGAATAGCTCGGACGTTTAGGGGGTCGGGAAAAGGTGCGTCATAATCTCCCCGGAGCAGGTCATTTGGCCCGTAATAATTCACTACTGCCCGAACTAGAACTGTAGTTGAACGATAAGCATAAAGCGATGCTAAATGGGAACCGGCTGATCTTCCCATCAGAGCAATTCTGTCAATATCAATGAACCACTCATCGGCATGGGTTTTGATACAGCAATTTCCAGGTTCATGGAGTACGGTTGCAAGGGTTTGTCAACCATTTTGGTAAGTGTTTGGGATTAAGGTGTACTCTATTTCCCTGGAATCTGCTGTATATGACAGAGCAGCTTCTACGTCCTCCAACTGAACCCGAAACCGATACTGGGGAGCGTGGTGGTAATCTATTGCTACTACGCAATAGCCCCTCCCGATGGGAGCATCTCATATTTGTAAAAACACTTCTTCGGGCTCCTTCCTTCTTCCTTCTTCCTTCCTTCTTCCTCTTTTCTCCTGGCTCCTGACTCCTGACTCCAATTTCTAGCTTGGCTGCTTTCATTGAGATGCTCCCCCTCCCGGCCATGTAGCGGCTAAATTCCTCATTACTATTTGGACTGTCTCTTTGCCAAGCTCTTCTCTAGAGGATGACGATCGCCGGATATCTACCAATTTGCATCGGCCGGTAAACATTTAGTTGCAGTTTCACTCGATCCGGGGAAAGCAACTACAACGCCTTCAGGAATGCGAACTTCCCGGACGGGGATTCCCCGGAAGGCATCTGCTAGGATAAACGGTTGTTGTCGTCGTTGTGCCTGTTCAATTTGAGGAAGGGTGGCCAAATAATCTGCCCCCAAAACTGCTTGGACTTCGGCCGTGATCCGTGTATTGGCTGCTGGGAACTGTAGCAGGGGGATTAGGCTGAGGCTCAGGGCAAGCAGGCTACAGACCAGGGATGTGTTGCAGAACCAGCCTTGTTGTCGTCTGAAGATGGTTAGCATTCGGGCGATCGCATTAATACCTACAAGCCAAGGGCTAATTTCTGGCGCTCCCACTGCCAAAGGAAACAGGGACAGTGTGGTCGCTGGTACGATGACCCAGAGGCTGAGAAATAATCCAACTGCACTCAGAAACGAAGAGATGAACAGGGAGACTAAAAACCATACTAATGACACTAGCTTTTTGTCGTTATTTTTAGGTCGCACAGATTTTTTCCCAAAGCCGGATTTTTAACTATTACGCCTTAGATCCCGCCACTGAAGTCTGTACCCAGAATTAGTGGCGGGATCTAAGGCGAGAAAAAGCGAAATTGTTTTCAGGCGAGAAAAAGCGAAATTGTTTTCAACCGATATGAGGTACAGCCGAATAAGGACAGAGAACATTTGAAGTTTTTCTAAAACAGAAGCCTACACTGCTCCTGCCGATACAGTGTAGGTAGTTCACTCAGCTTAAATTAATGTGAATTTAAGTAGTTTTACTTTAAAATCCGCTTCATTTTTCCAATCCCTCACCCACCAAAGCTTCCAGTTCAGCTAACAGCTTCTCTAGTTTCTTTTGCTTTTTGGGGTCATCCCAAACCTTAGACTTTTTCACTCTGCCATAAGCTGCATCTACGCGACTTTTAAGTGAGTGATTTGGTGCTGTCGCCGGGCCTGTACTTTTCGCTGTTAAATCGGCAATGCGCTGTTTGATTTGGGTCAGGGAGAGGTCGAGAGCGATCGCCTCTTCTAACAATTGGAAGCGCTCTGAGCTATCCTTAACTCGGGCGATCGCTCTGGCTTTGGTATACTCAATCTGTCCTTTCCGCAGCGCTCCAATCACATCATCTGGCAGGTTCAGCAACGGGAGGCGATTGGTTCGGAAACTCTCTGGAGTGTACTTCCCGACGAGTGCAAATATATCGCTTACTATTTGCCACTCCGAGCTGTGGATAACGTTATCCACACCGGCGCGTTCCGGGTGCGCGGCTGCTCCGAGCAAAGCAATAACTGACGAGGAGGTAGAGTTTAATTTCATTGCCAGCAATTGCAGAATCCCCTCAGTTTCCTCAATCGCATTCAAATCTTCCCGCTGCAAGTTCTCCAGCAGTGTAATTTGCAGAGCCTCTGTGTCTGTCAGTTCCCGAATCACAACAGGAATCTCAGTCAAACCTAACGACGAAGCGGCTCGATAGCGCCGTTCACCCGCTACCAATTCGTACTTGTTGCCATCTATTGGGCGTACCAGGAGCGGTTGCAGAATCCCTAGCTGCTTGACTGACTCCACCAGTTCTTGCATAGCTGTCGGATCGAAATAGCGGCGTGGCTGCTGCTGGGGCAAGACAATTTTGTGTATTGAGACAAGGGAGGATGCGGCATCTTCGCTGTCGCTGGTTCCTAATAGAGCCTCAACCCCTTTGATTTGATAAGGCTGACTGTCGCGCTTTTGATTCATGCCAGAGCTAAGAGTCCTTGTGCAATAGTATCGAGTATGGCGACGGCTGGATGTTTTGGATTGTACACGGCCAGAGGTACGTGTTGCTGTGACGCATCGGCGAAAGCGACAGTCCGAGGCACGGCAGGGTAAATCGCACCAATCTTCTCCAGAGAAGTAGTAATTGACTGCAAACTTTGAAAGGCCTGTACAGTACGGGTATCGTACAGCGTCGGAATCACTCCAGCAATCTGCAATGAACGATTAGCGCGTTTTCTGACGCGAGCAATGGTTTGCAACAGCAATTCTGTTCCTTTGAGAGCTTTATATTCAGTCTGAATCGGAATTAAGACGTGAGTGGAGGCAACTAGACTGATATAGGATAGGATGCCTAGCGAAGGAGGGCAGTCTATCAATATGAAGTCATAGTTCGAGCTAAGGGGGTCAATGACTTCTTTTAGCCGACTATCTCTCATGTCAGCCACCACCAGTTCCAGCTCTGCTCCGCTCAAATTAATATTAGAAGGGAGCAAGTCCATGTTGTGAAGGTTTTTGCGGAGCGCCGCGTCAGAACCGTTCATAATGGACTCGTAGACAGTTTCCTGTAACTCAGAGGGTTCCAAGCCCATGAAGGCGGTAAGCGAGGCTTGGGGGTCCATATCTACTAACAAGACTTTTTGCGAACGCTTCGCCAAATGGTAGCCTAAATTCATTGTCAAACTGGTTTTGGAGACACCGCCTGACTGGTTGAACAGCGCAATAATTTTGCTCATCTATTTTTAAGCACGCTCACTCAACGTGTTGATTAAACAATATTAGTGGACTGCGGCTTATTCTAGGTTAATCTTTGAAATAACTTTGAGAACCGCCTCTGATAACTGCGATCGCAGTTATCATTGAACAGAGATGTTGAGGGGAGCATCCCGATGCAAGCAAGTTGTCTCAAAAGATAACGGCAGTATAGGGCTTTCGAGGGATATCAGCGGTGTTTTTGCAAAATCGGGATGCTCCCGATGTTGAGCGCAGTCCATACCCATAACTTGGATTTTGGTGGGGTTCATTCAAAGGTAGTGTTGAGTCAAATCGCTGATAATATCTAAACTCATATTTTCCACTAACTTGGTCAAAGCCCCAGCAATTTGTTTCTGGGAGCGAGGAATTCGCTCAATTAACTGCCTTACCGCTTGCTCGTCTCCACAAGCGGCGGCTTTATAAAGCTTCTTAATCGACTCCCTCGGCAACACAGATAGCGACTCAGGAGTCAGTTGCTGGGCAGGCTCATCCTGTTCGGACTTCCTCGGCGACTCCTCTTCATAGATATAGCGAACACCCAAATGAAGCGCCATCTTCTCAAAAATTACTGTTTCTCGGAACGGTTTGGCAACAAAGTCATCGAAGCCATTCGACAAAGCGAGTTTCTTGGTTTCAACAAACGCATTAGCGCTCAAAGCAATAATTTTTGTATTGGAGCCGTCAGGCAGAGAACGAATTTTTCGAGCAGCTTGAAAACCGTCTAAAAGCGGCATTTTCAAATCCATCCAAATTAAATCCGGCTTGTACTTTTGCCACAATTTAACAGCCTCAGTTCCGTTATCCGCAAACCACAAAAGAAAGCCGGCCGACTTCAATATCTGAGTTAGTAGCAACCGATTTGCAGACTCATCGTCCGCTACCAGAATGCGATAATTTTGTTGGTTGGGTGCCAGTCCATTCACTTGTTTTTGAGGCTGGATGTCACGGACTTCGCTCTGTGTTGCACGACTCACTTTAATGTAAAAACTGAAAACCGTTCCTTTCCCCACAGAACTTTTGACGTTGATATCGCCACCCATCAGCTTGACGAAAGAGCGGCTGATGGGCAATCCCAAGCCCGTTCCCGTTTGTGATTTCCTGCCAGTTGCTGTTTGCACGAACGGCTTGAACAAACTGCTAAGCTCGTCAGGCGCAATACCAGGACCTGTATCCTTCACTGAGAACTGGAGAAAGAATTTGGGTAACGGTTTTTTTGCCAGCGGCTGAAGGCATTTTACAGTCAGCTTCACCCTACCCGCCTCAGTAAATTTAACAGCATTACCTAACAAATTAATCAAAACTTGACGCAGCTTGCTTTCATCAGTTCGGATGTATTGCGGCACATCAGAACTGCGTTCAAAAACAAGTTGCAAGCCCGACGACTGAGTTTTGAGCTGAAATAAAAGTTTTAAGTCATCGAGCAAACTGTACAAGTCAACAGCAGTTTCTTCGAGGGTGATTTGACCTGCTTCAATTTTGGACAGCGACAAAATATCGTTGATTAGTTTCAACAAATGCTCGCCGTTGCGATTGATAATATTTAAACTCGGCTGCTGTTCCGGGGCAGTTTGTTTGGAGCGGACAAGAAGGTGGGCAAAGCCGATAATCGCATTCAGAGGCGTTCTCAATTCGTGGCTCATATTGGCCAGAAAGGTACTTTTAGCGCGATTGGCACTTTCGGCTGCAATTTTAGCTTGTTTTAGTTCCTTTGTTTTCTGTGCAACTTGCCGTTTTAAATCGCCAGAATATTCTTCTAACCGCTTGCGAGATGCTTTTAACTGGGAATTCATGCGCTCGAAAGCACAGGCTAGGGCTTCGAGTTCGGCAACACCGCTACCTAAAACTGTTGAGTCGAAGTCGCCACCAGCTATCGCCTCTGTTGCCGAAATTAACCGCTGCAGCCGCTGTTCTATTCTTAGGGAAATGGACAGCAAAAGGCAGATAGAAAGAACCAAAGCCAGCAGCACGAGCAAAATAGTGTTGCGGGTGTTGGCCTGAACTTTGCTCGTGAAGTCGGTTTCGGGTACAACTGCCACAATTAGCCAGTTTAAGCCTTTCGAGTTTTCAAAAGGTCTGACTTGCAGCCAGTATAGTGAGTTGCTGGCAGTAAAGTTAAGATTTTGGCTGCTGTTAATAGCAGCGAGGCTGCCATAATGTTTAAGCAAATACTCTGTGGAAAGCTGGATTACTTGTTGTTGCAGAGCTCGGGCGCTTCTTCGCTGCTGGTGGTCAACCGAAATAGACGGTTTTGGTTCAGTTACCTCGTTCCAAGCAACTAAATGTCCCGAACGGTCTAAGATAAAGGCTTGACAGTTAGGGCTGATGTGGAAATCGTGCAAGTTGAATTTTGAGGTTGGGGTGAGAAAAGCAGAATTTGTTTTTTGTTGAGGCAATATTGTTTTTGGAGAGTCTGACCCATTTCTTTTCCCATTTGGTTTGATTGTGACTCCGGCTGTTTGACTTGGGGGAAGTTGGTTCACCGAACCAGTTTGCATTTTCTTATAAGTCCCTTCTCCTTTCTCAACCCCAACCCCTTCTTTTAAGTAGTTGTCAAGGCGGTCCCAGATGCGGCTCGTTGCTTCTCCCAATAGCTGTGCAACTAAGTCATTCATTGTCTGCCGCCCTGTTTGAAAAGAAAGCCATCCCGTTAGAGCTAGTAAGGTTGAAATTAGGAGAGCGTTGGGGACTGTAAGCACAACGCGCAGCGGGAGGGCAGACTTTTTTTGAATTGAGCTTTTTGGGCGGAACATTGGTTGAAAAAAGGGAGTGGAGAGAGGGAGAGAGGGAGAGAGGGAGAGAGGGAGAGAGGGGGAGAGGGGGAGGGGGAAATTGGGAGAGGGAGAATAATTGACGGTTTTTCCCACCCATTAGACCAACCAAATCTGCAAATTTAATGCACGGCAGCTTAAGGTTTTTAATTCCTTTGATTGAAAAGAGTTGCTATCTACTGCAATCTACTTAAAAACGGAAAATCTTCCTATTTACAGCATACCTCTAATCACTTTTCACCCCCACTCCCGCTCCCCCACTCCCCATTCCCGTTACCTATTCCCGCAGCTCCGGCTCCAATCAAAAAGCAGAGCGACTTTTAAGAAGCCGAGTAGTTCGGGTTGTTGGCGGTTGTCGCTGTTGAAATCTTGTTCCAGGGTAGTTGAATTCTTCTCGTGCAATGCGGCTCAGCTCGACAATTACAGACAAGTCTACTCCGGCTCGTGCAGCAGCATCGGCCGCCGATAGATTCTGATTTCTTACCAGAGCTAAAAATTGTCGCACGCTGTAGACTACTGGGTCGCTGGCTGCTGTGTAGCCTTTTTGAATGGCAATTAGCAATCCTTTTTCAACATCTGATGCAGAGGGTGCGCGACCTCTATCAACGTTCACAGTCGGCTCCATTCTTGGCGTGACGGGAGCGATGCGAATTCCTAAGTGTTCTGGTTCTTTGTTGGTAGGAACGATGTTGAAGTTGTAAAGTCGCTGTTTCCCTTTTGAATCTACAGTTTTGATTGAAAGGTTAGTGATGGTAGCTGTGGTAGCTCCCGGAAAATTGAGCGGTTGAATGGGACGCAAGAAAACAGTTTTGGCTTGGCCGCTTGCCAACTGTGCATCGGTGCTGAAAACTATTTTTGAGGGGTCGGCAATTAAAACGTAGGCGAGAGCTTCGTCGGTTGAGCTGAAGTCGATCGCACTTGCGCGACCGGGATAGACTAAAATATCGATCGCACTATTGACGGCAATATCTCGACCCACAGTTTGATAGCCTGTTACTCTTGATTGAGCAAAAGCACAGTCGGGGTAGCTTGCAGTAGCGAACACTGCTGTGAACAAAAGCCCTCCGAGGGAAAGCATTCTTGGGGATTGGATGCGATTCGTCATGGCAGTTATTCGTTGATGTTGAGAAAATTGTTGACAGTAGAAACGGGGATTTCCTTTACTAATCGCCGCAGTCGCGTTGGGGCGACTTAACCGTTTACCGACGGTTTGGTTATCGGTAAATGTTGAGAAAGCTGTTAACAGTAATAGAAACCGGGGTTCCTTTATTAACCACAGCTACATTAGGGCGGTTTAAAAGTTCTTCAGTTGCTCTATCTGAGCGGCTTTCCATCCGTTTTGCTAGGGGGCTGAAGAAGCCGTCGAGGACGGCTGACCAAATTTGCGGGTCTCGACTTTCAACGGTGGTTGTACTGCTCCCAAACCTACCGCTAATACTGCTAGAGCTTCTGACTTTAGGCTCTGCGAACACTTGACCGACTCGTCCAACTCCCGACAGCACTGCGGTGAGGATATCCTGTCCGGCAATATCGTTCCCTGGGTCGAAGTAGCCTGAAGCAATCAATGGCTGTCCGCCCTCTCCTGCAATCAAAATTGCGCCTTCTGGAATGGGCTGCTGTTTAATCTGACCGTTTCTATCAGAGTAGACGAGCGCCACAGCAGTAGCTTGTACCATGCGATTGGTCAAGCTGACGGTGCTGGCTTTGGCAATGACAACCGTGCCCTTCCGAAAAGCAATAGAGCCGTCAGTTGCCGTGAAGTCGGCTGTGAGGGTGACGGCAAATTTGTCGTAAAGCTGTTTGCCTGAGCCTTCATCCCACAGCAGGGGAACCGAAACTACGCCGTTGGCTGTGGTTCCAAGGGGAACAATCGCTGTTTGGGGCGTGCGGTTGAGAATGCCTTTTGCCCCTGGGGAATTTACTTGTTCTAGGGTTGGGGAATTTGTTAAGGCAGAAGCCTCTGGAGCAGTTTCTGGGGAAAGGGTTTGAAATTCTGTATCGGCGGGCAAGGACGTTGGACGAGCGCTCAGTCGAGCCTCCGTCTCGATTGGGTTATCGGTAGAATCGGAACTTATTTGGGGGGAAAGGGGAGCCGGAGTTAATTGGTTAGTGGGGTTTTGGGAGTTGTCGGTGGTTTCGAGGCTGTCCCCTCCATAAGGAAACTCCGGGTGTAGCCTTTCCCCGCTGGCGTTATGTGGGTGGCTATATAGTTTTTCTGGGATTTGCTCGAAAGAAACGTATGAGGGTTGCGACTTTTGGTTGCCGATATTGACTGTTAGGAATTCAGTTGTGGGAGCTGGCTTTGTCAGAGCGGCGACGGTAGCACTTGTTGTCGCTGGAGTGCTTGGTGTTGCACTCACGGCATTCGCTATTCGGTTAGGGTCAAAATTTCCCCTAATTTGTCCGAGTTGAGCGAGTTGGTTCCACCGCTCAAACGGGTCGATTTTTTCTTCGGTTGGAGTTGGAATTAAAGGTGGGGGTATTAACGGTTTGGGTATGGGGGCTGGTGGGGGCGCGGGTGTTCTTTGCGGTATGGGTGCGGGTACTGTTACCGTCCGCACTACTGTTCGGGGTGCGGGTAGGGGTTCGCGTAGAGGAGTAGGTAGCGGTGCAGCGCTCCGGGTAGCGACTAGACGCGGAGTTCGCGGAGTTCGCGGGGTTCTTGACGGTTTGGGCGACGGTTCTGTTTTGGGTTTTGCGGTTTTTTGCGGTTTTGAGGCTAAGAGTTTTTGTTGGTCTTGGTAAGCTAATTTAGCCAGCAACTCCGGTTTTTCATCTTTAATGGTGCCAGAAGAGCTTTCTTTTGGTGTTGATTGTGCGATAGGTTCGCGAGGTGATTTAGGCTTGATAAATTGCCAAATCAGCAGTCCTAGCAATAGTATTCCACCAGTCAATAGCAGTATTGTCACTGCTCTAGGAACGCCTCTTTCTGAAACAGGCGGGGGCAGTGGGCTTTCCTCATCTTGAGCGAGTTGATATTGAGTTTCAAGTGTTAGGGGTGCATTGGGGTCGAAATTAGCAATGAAGTTTTCATCAATATCATCGTCAGAAGGGGAAGGGTTTGGAGAAGGGGAAATAGGGGAATTGATGTTATCGTCATCATTATTAGGGGTATATTCACTTGATGCAGTTGTATGATTCATATTGGCTGTAGTGGTACTATTATCAGGAGTGGTATTAATTGGATTTTCCGTTAATCCATTTGTTTTGTTAGTCATGGCTTTAGAGTTGAATGTGTTGTGTTTAACTGTACATAAAAAAGCAAAGAGAGAAGACTTCAAGCAAAGGGATTAAACATACTAAATGTTTAAATTATTTAGTTGTTACGGTAGGTTTTTAAATTTACCCACTTGCCGGTTCGTCCCCTTTCCATGTCTCTTTCCTCTTCTATGGTTTGAATTGGACAATGCGGGAAATTTCTAATCCGGCTGCTCTCAAAGAGTGAATAGTCTTCTCTAATTCATTAGCGTTTTCTTTGAGAGGGGATTTGGGAATTTCTACGGCTTTGACGGTGAAGGTTCGATTAAACTGTTCTCGGCTTTCTCCAATGCCTTGCTCTAGCACTACGCGAGTAGCAATTACATCTATTTCCCAAACTCCTCTTTTTATTTCTCTCGGTTCTGAGATGTGAGAGATATAGACTCCAGAGCGGGTTTTTCCTGAATAGATGGTGTTGGGAACGAGTTTGGCAAGTTCAACAAGAGAAGCTTTACCAAACTCTGATTCCATCATCAAGGAACCCATCCAAGCAGTTGTAGGAACTTGGGAAGCTTTAACTTTAATGCCGGGGTCGGGGTCATTTGTGCCGGGAATTTTGCCTGACCAAGCCCAGGTTAAATTTACCCAACTGGATACAAAATTTTGGATAATTTTCGGCTCTCTGTACAGTTCATCTTGTTCTGCAATTCGGGCTGCGGTTCCGTCTTTTAACTGGACAAAGGTAACTTTTCTTTGAGATAAGGCTCTCAAACTGACTGTATTCACTAAAACAGCAATTGTCAGGAGGAAAACAAAGCTTGTTAGCAGGACAAAGCACAAGGCTAAGGTGTTTTTAGATTCAGGGAGTAAGGGTTGTGATTGTGGAAATTTCATATTATCGAAGGGGATGGGGAGATGGGGGATAGAGAATAGGGAGATAGGGAGGGAATGGATTGGGAAACTGGGTTTGAGTAGTGAGTAACAACTCGGTTCGGTGAAGAAAAAGCTATCGGAATTTCCTTCCCTAGATCAGTTTTCCAGCAATAACGCCGATCGCGTTACTGGCAATATCTGTAAGCTGTTTGGTGCTATTGGCGATCGCACTGTACAAAGCAGTTCCTCCACCCTTGGCTATTAACACGGCTAGAACGGGAGAAAAGACAGCTAAAAAGAATAAAAAGGCGATATCTGTAACTAACTCTGCATCGGACTTGACAATCACTACAGCGACTAATCCAACGACGATGTTGTAGCCCAATTGCACTCCAAATAACGACATAAATCCTATTAGCCAAGCCCAGATAGGTTTTCCTTGTAGCGGCAATAGTGATAAACCCATTGCCAGAGGCCCGAATAAAGCTGTTAGCAACAAGGCTGCTTCTAAAATATTGACAAATGCCCACTGCACTGCTCTAAGAATTAAGCGAATGATGGGCAAGACAGTAGACCTAAAAACTTGTCCTGCAAAATCGCCATTTCCTATATCCTGAAGATTGGCAACATTGCCTAAGTTTTCGACAAATCGCTGCAAGCTTTTGAGAGGTCCTCCATTTTGCTGTTCGGCTGCCTGAAGGATTTGTTGAGCAGGCTCTTTTTTGCTGTTCCAGCAATCGACTAAAGCTTCTCCAACTTTGCCCTGACATTCGCTGTAGAGTTTCTCAATCTCTTCTTTCCCGGCACTGGTAAGGTTAACGTCGCTCAGGGCCGTTCTGAAGGTCATTTCTCCGACTTGAATCTTCATAATTTCTTGAACTTGAGTGCTGCCTACAGCTTTGATGAATTTGACACTTTCAGCTAAGACTTTACCGTTGTTGCTGAGAAATACTACAATTACGAGTGGCCAGATAAACATGGCTACTAGCTCTGACCAAGACTGTTTTTCGATGATTTCTTTGCCACTGGTGACAGCGAGGTAAGTAACAGATATTCCCGCTAGAATTAGTCCTAGTTTGACTAAGGCAATCCAGAGAGAGGATTCTTGAGTGTTGAAGGTGTTAAACCAAACTAAATTCCACGATTCGACGGTTTTTTGAGAGACTTCTATGGCATCAGAGAGAGTGTCCAGGGCTTGTCCTGCTGTGCTAGTTTGGGCGATTAGTTGTGTCAGCATCTTTGGAAGGGGAGGGGGAAGGAGAGGGGAAGAGGGGGAGAGTGGGAGAGTGGGAGAGTGGAAGAGGGGGAGAGGGGGAGAAAGAGGGAGAGGGGGAGTGGGGGAGTGGGAGAGTGGGAGAGTGGGAGAGAACAAGCGGGACAAGCGGAAACAGGAAACCCTTATCCCCTCACCCTCTCACCCCATTCCCCCCCCTCACCCCCTCCCCCACTCCCCACTCCCTACTCCCCACTCCCCTTATTCACCCAAGGTGATGCCTCCCGGCATTTGAAACAGTCCGGCTTGAGTAGAAGAAGCGGTAGCCGCCGCAGCATCCTGCCGTCTCTGCGCTGTGTTAATTTCGTTGAGTTCTTCAGCTTGTTGAGCATTGAGAATGTTGGCAAAACTGCGATCGATTTGAGCTTGCTGGCCCTGCATGACTAAGGCACTTTGATTTTCTGCTGATAAGGCTGCTTGCTTAGCTGCGATCGCACTTTGTTGAGATATGTTTCTCATAATGTTCTGTGTGACATCTTGACCTTCTGAATCAGCACCCAATTCCATTGAATTTTGGCTCTCGCGATTAGTTTGCTCTACGTTTTGCTGGACAATTTCTTTCATCTGAGCTTGCTTTTGTTGAGCTTCTTTACTGAGAGTGGCTTTATTGGCTTCAGTAACAGCACTTTCTCTTTCTGCTAGCTCTGCGGTGTTCTCTTTGAGGCTGTAAGAATCTTGCGGTTTCTTCTCTAAAACAGCGGATAGTTTTGTCCCTTCGCTTTCGGAGGTGTTGCCGTCCATTATGCTTTTAACTGCTTCTTTTAGGTCGGGAACTTTCAGTTCTCCCAGGAATGAAGAGAGGGTTGACTCTATTTCACTGCTGAATTTTTCTACTTTGTTTAACAAATTGTCCCAGATGCCTGAAATGCTGTCGGAGATGGTGGAGATGGTATCTGAAATTTCGCCTGTTATGCCCCTAATTGTGTTTTCTATACCTCCTATTTCTTTCTGGTTGCTCAAGAAGTTATTAGCTGATTGTTGGATTTGGCTTTCTATTTGTTGATTGGGAACTGTGAAGCTGTAGCGGTTGAAAGTGCTGCTGTTAGGATTGTTTGAGGTGGGAAGCTGTGTAGCAGTCGGATTGCTGTCAGAAGTTTGAGCTTTTGCTTCAACAGAATTTAGTATTAAGCTCAGCCAAATTGCAGGAATGCCGAGGGCAAGTTTGACAATAAATTTAGGTGATTTCATCGGTTTTTCTCCGTCTAGCTAGCAATAAGGTCTTGAGGGGATTTGTGTCCATTGATATCAGGGACTGCATTCTTGCCAATATTGGTTAATGAACGTCCTTCTTTAACAGCTTGTACGTATTCAGAGGCAAATTGTTTGAGTGCTAGCAATTGCCCTTTTAACGTATTGGGATATTGAGCCATCACTCGCGCACGAGCCATCAATTCAGCTTGATTGTTAGCCACACTTGCTAATATCATTTCGCCTGGATAGTATCGGCTTTGCCAGAAACGACCTCCTTTTTCAATTAGCCAATTGGAATACAGGTCGGCAGCTCGGGGAAGGAAAGCTTCTGTGGCATTTTGGCTAATAATTTCAGCCGGATATCCCAAATTTTGGATCCAAGAAGTGGCTCCGTTTGATGTCAATCTTCCGGTAATTCGATACACCATGTTTTGCATAATCATAGTTCCCGCACTACAATCGCAAATACTGTCGATATCTTGGGCTAGCAAGAGCACTGAAATGCCATTTTTTCTACCCACTGCACAGAGTTCGCCTACTACTTCAGCAAATCCGTCTTTCTTAAACAAAATCGAAAGTTCGTCTCCGATAAATAGGCTTTTAGGGTGAGAAAGTGCGTTACGGATGCAAGCAGCATGGGCGTTAATGGCCATTAAATACTGGTCTTGTTCATTACCCAAACCGCTAAGGGCAAAAAACTTAACAGCGGGTTCCGGTGAAAATGTACTCGGTCTGCCAATTGCTTTCCCTAAAGGTGAGGCTAGTAATGCGTTGCATTGAGTGATAATTTGGTTGATGGCAATGCGGTCGAAGTCGGTAAAGTTTTGTAGGTTTAGTTGCTCTTTTGTGCAGAATTTCAGGAGGTTTGTGAGGGTTGGCATTTCTTGCCACGCGGTCGATTTCCAGCCTTTTTCAAAGGCCGTATTGTAGCGCTCGATAATGTCTGGGTCTTCCAGAAATTTTTTCAGAGTTAGCAGCAAAATGGCATCGACTCGCTGCGCTAATTTTGGGTCGCGGACTTTGCCCATGCTGATAATAGTCAGCGCTTTTCTGATAAACTCTTTCCATTGGTCTAGTCGGCGCGATCGCTCTTCTCTGTCAAAACGCCTCAAATCGGGTATTTCGAGTAGATTCGAGCTGCCAGAGGTAATGTCGTAGTACGCACCGTCGTCGCCTAACAGTTTCACTGCTGTCTCAAAGGTACTGCCGCTTCCTGCTGAGATGTCCATACCGACTACTGGGATATTAGCGGCTATTGCATCGGCTGCAAATCGCCATCCCAAAACACTTTTACCGGAACCCGACTCGCCTGTTATGACAGCGCGGCTGGTTTGGTTGTGCATGAGGTCAACGTACACGGGTTTGCCGCCTTTGGTGATGAATTCAACTCCTTTTGAGTCGATGTCCCTTACAGCAGTTAAGGGCAAAATACCGGGGACAGTTTCGGTGTCTAAGGTGAGGCGGCGTTCGTTAATTAGCGAACTGCTGTGCAACAGCCAGCTTACAGTAATGGGCAAAGTTTCTAGCCACAGTTGCCAAGCAATGTTGCGCTCTCTTAATACCTTGGCAGAGCCGAAGCTGTGGGAGAGCATTTGGCAAGCGTGTGTTAGTTGCTCCGGCGTTGGTCGGTAGACTAAGAAGGTGACAGCAGCGTGAATTGCTCTTGCACCTTTGTACATTTTTTTCTGGGCTTCAAAGGATTCTTCCTGTTTGACTTCGGCTCCTACATCGCGACCTTGACCTTTTTCTAAAGCGCGTTTTTTGGCACTTTTTGATTGTTTAGCTTGCCTTGCTAAGTTGTCTTGAATAATAAAGTTGGGAGCGGCGCTAATTTCGACAACGGCTTCAGTATCGCGGACATAGCTGTTGCTCATAATTTTCCAGAGCCATTGCAGTTGCTCTCTGGTATTGAGCCAGCCGCCGGGGCCCTCTTCCATTGTTAGCACGCCGCATTCTGTGTTTTTGCCGGGAAGCAAAATGCGTGAGCTAGCTTTTCTGTGTTCCGGGCAGCTCGAACGACCGCTCATACCTTCAATTAAAATGGTGCAGGCGTGTTTGTGACTGTTGAGGGTTTCGGTTAGTTGGTAGTCCGACGCGGTTTCTTTTAAGGTGAGAAGTTGGGGGATAGGGGGTACGGGTGCGCTGTTGAATTTTTGCCACAGCCATCCCCACAATGCTTGGGCATTCATGGGTTGAATTTCCAGTCCAATTTTGGTGTTTAGCAAGAGTTCCCACCGGATATAGCCTTGCTCGAAAGCGTCGAGCAGCAGTTGTTTGTAAAAGCGTTCAGAGTAGATGCGCTGGTTGCCTGTAAATTGTGCAGCAATGCTGTTGGCTGTGTTGATAATTCCATTGATGAATTTACTCAGAGGGTCGTTGGATTTGGAGCCAGATTGAGCGTTGAATGTCCAAGTGCAGAAAATAGTTTGGTTCCACAGTTGTCTGGTGCCTGCTAAATTGAGTTCTTGAATGCGTTTCTGTTCGTTACGAACGAGTACAGAAATGGGTTTGAGGTGACAGTTGTCAGCCAATTCAGTTAACTCTTGTTGGCGAACGCAATCGCTGCTGTAGCAGCCAGTGTGAAAGGTCATTTTTTCGCCTGGGGGAATGTCTTTTAGTCCCTCTTCTAAGGCGGTAGCTGCGTTGTTTACTTCATGGCGGTAGAGAATGTTGTGAAAACCAGCCGTCTCGAATCCGAATACAATTTGGTATTGACTGCCTTCATTCAGTAAGTAACCAGAAACTTCTCGACCATCCTTTTTGATAGTGACTAAACACAGGAGGTTTTGGTAGTTTTGGAAGGGCATAAGTCGGCTGTTACCTCCTTGTTGAGTGGGAGCAACTTTGGGTTTAAGTTTGACTCGGACTTGTGAATCGCTGATTCGGTGGCGAATGGGGTTTGGTCGGTGTTGGGGAACGGGAGAAAGGTATAAAAGATTACCGTTGTACCACTCATTCCCCGGCGGAGGTCTAAACCTGTCTACAAAAAGGTGAGGTTTGTTACCTGTCAGGAGCCACCAGCTTACAATTAGCCAGAAAGTAGTGGTGAAAAACCAAGGCATTCCTAAGCTGAATAAGCCGTTGGTGAGGATGTAGGAAATTACGGTGATTAGCATCCAGGGAATTAGCTGTTCCGCTGGAATGATGCCGATGCTGGCTTGTTTGCCGAGAATTTTGTTGACGGAAATAAAGTCTTTATCTGGGTCTTTAAGCATGGTAATAGGGGAAGGGAAAGAGGAGGGGGAGAGTGGGGGAGGGGGAGAGGGGGAGAGGGGGTGATTCGGAGAGGGGGAGAGGGGGTGATTGGTAGAGGGGATAATAGAAAGTGGAGTTAAGAAATTAGAGTTTGAAATGAACAGAAAACCAATTCAATCCCACCGAGATTTAGAAGTGTATCAACTTGCATTAGATGTGGCTATGCAGATTTTTGAACTCTCTAAAAAGTTTCCTATTGAGGAACGATATTCATTGACAGATCAAATTCGTCGGTCTTCGCGTTCTGTTTGTGCCAATTTGTCTGAGGCATGGCGTAAACGGCGTTATGAAGGAGCTTTTGTATCCAAATTAAGTGATTCTGAAGCTGAAGCTGCTGAAACTCAAACTTGGATTGAATTCGCTGTTAGATGCAATTACTTGGATGTTCAGGTTGGTAGAGAGCTGTATCAACATTACAATCAAATACTGGGTACACTGGTCAATATGATTAATAACCCTTCTATGTGGCTCCTTCCAGTGGCAAAAAACCATACAAAGAGTCGGTGAACGAAAGAGTGGGGGAGGGGGAGAGTGGGAGAGTGGGAGAGTGGGAGAGTGTGGGAGGGGAAGAGGGGGAGAGTGAAAGAGTGAAAGAGTGAAAGAGTGGGAGATTAGATGTGTGCAGTAAACAGCAAGCTGTTTGAATTTTCAGGTAGATTGCAGTTACGTAATCCCTCTTTTCTATTCAATTGGGTGAGTATATGTTAGATGTTGAAGCCCTCTAGTTTTTATCGGGTTGTTGCAAGTTTTCAAACTTCTCCCACTCTCCCCCTCTCCCACTCCCCCACTCTCCCCCTCCCCCACTCTCCCATTCTTCCCTAAGCTCCGCCTCCTCCGCCATTGCCAACGAACAGAAAAGTTATTACGTCAACGGCAATTACAATGGCAAAGGCTAAGGCAACTTGGGTAACAATTGGTCTCCAGTCATTACCTTGTTGTGCTTGGTTGTAGGCGAAAAGAGAAGCGGCTGCTACTAACAAAAGAAATGCTCCGCGAATTAAGTTAAAAATCAGTTCGATGACTTCGGCATCAATAGCTTCGCCTCCTGCTGAAGAGGCTCCTTCTGCGAGTTCTTGCATAAATTCTTCTAAGCCGGAGAGGAAGATGGCATTGGCTGGGGAATCGAGTACGGAGCAAAGCGCAGTAGAGGTGATAATGGCAGTGGCAATGTGCCAAAAGCGAATTTTGCAGCCTATGTATCGCTCTACAATGGGAATAGCTTTAGTGAGATGCCATAAACTCAAAAACACAATGCTGGAGCAGCCTAAAGTCGCAATTAAGAGCGGGTCATGAATGCTGAAGTAGATGAGTGAGGCTAGGCAAATGCCGAGGAATGGAAGGTCGCCCAGTTTGATTTTCTGTTGTTTTAACCAGCGTGATAATGAGTTGCGGTTTCGTTCATTTCTTGTTTGGTCTAAGTAAGTAGCCATGTCACTATCTCGATTAATTTAGTGCTTTAATGCTAATTTAAGTTGCATCTAATCCCTGCAAAATCGCCAAAAAAGGTGATTTTATACAGTGAGAGTGACCCCCTCCAAATGGAGGGTACAAGTGAAATAACTTATTTCAAATTTCCATTTCGGTCTCAGTTTTTCTCGCTTCCTGCTTGTTGGAGTTCTGGTTTGGAGCAAGTTGCTGTTGGGAGAGGAGATTTTCAACTACTTCTGGTGGAATGTCGCACAGAAGTACCTCAACATTACCTTTTTGGAGGCTGGCCTCAAAAACTATCTCGCTGTGAGAGTTAAAGCCTTTGATAGTACCCTTAGACTTGGATTTATCGCTGAATTCGACTTCAAAGTCTAGGCGCGAGCCCTGGGAATCGGTAAAGCTCACTTCATCCTGACCGCTTCTCTTTACCATTTCAGCTAGACGCTCTTGGTTGAGAGCTTGTTGAAAAATCTTTAAGCGGTCGAGTTCTTCTTTTTCTTCAGGTTTCAGGAAGTCGTTTGTAACTTCCCATTCTCCAGTTTTATCCTGTACTGCTGAAAACAGTTCCTCGCCTTCCTTAGTTTTTAAGCTGACAGCGGTAGAGGAGTCAAAATTTGTTACATAAAGTTTGGCTTCTCCCAAATCAACTCCATCTTCTAATGCAAGGCCTTCCGCATTTGCTTCTTCTTCAGCTAGGCTGTAAATTTTTGCCAGTGTTGCTGCAAGTTGGGCATCCTGAGTAAGATTTTGGGCTGTCACAGTGATTTTTTTAGCAGTAGCGCTAGCGCTGTTGCTAGCTGGGATTGTTGATTCTAATGAAATTTTTTCACCTATTTCTGTTGCGTTTTGTACGAATTGGTCGCTGAGGGATGGAGTTGAGCTGTCGGGCGGTTCTAATTTTGCATCCCCAGCTTGAACGCCTGTCTCGCTTTTTTGAAGAGAAAGTTTGTTCTCTAAAGCTTCTATTCGCTCTTCTAGGGTATCGAGTCGCTTTTCAAGTCGGTTGAGTGCTTCATTTATTTGTACGAGCTGTTCTTCAAAACTCGCCTCTGTGTCAATCTTAATAGAAGCCGTTTTTTCAGAATTGTTGTCTCTCACACGACCGGAAATTTTATCAACTTTTCCGTGGACTTTGCTAACAGCTTTAGCTAAGAGCATAGCGGGTGTTGAGACAAATTCGGCATCCGGTTCAGGTAAGATGTTTTGTTCCGGTTCTGGCTCCGGTTCAGCTATGGGTAAAGCTTCGGATTCGACCATTGCATCTGCAACTGAATCCGCTTCAACCAAGTTGGTAACCCGCTGCGACAGCGAGTCAGCTCGCTGGCTTTGAGCTTTGAGCCTTTTGACAATATCGGCAACTTGGCGCTCTTTTCCAGCCCCAAGAGCAGCTTCTATAATTTGAGAAGCTGCTTTTTTTCCCATCAGAGTAGCGAGAACCGCAACTTGACCGCTCAGGCCGCTGACAGTTGTACCTTCTACCTCACTTCCAGAAATGGCTGTTCTACCACTAACTTGTACAGCAGCATCGAGGATACTATCGATGTTCTGGTCGTTTGATTTTTTGCCTTGAGGTTGCTGTTGGCTCGTTCGGGTTTTTGAAGGTGTGCGTGCTAAGGATTCAGCAACTTCTACCGCTTCATCTGTCTGAAGTTTTCTTTTGGCTTGGGATTTAGCTGATAATTCTTCGTCTGACAAATCTTCTCGCTCAGAGTTTTGAAGGTCGCTTTTAGTTTGAGGCTTAGCTTTAGGTTGAGGTTTTTTGACTTCAAACTCATCTAACTCACTTAGCTCATCTCTCGGAGAGCGGCTTAAGGCTTTAGATTTAACCAGTGGTTCTTCCGACTCCAACTCCTCTACGTCATCTTTTCGGGGTCTTCTTTTGGTTTGAGAGTTGGGTGATGGCTCGTCGTCCTCCGAATTTTCTATTTCATCTTTTTTGGATTTGATATTGGCTTTAGATTTCGCTCGGGGCAAGGGTTCCTCATCCTCTAACTCATCTAGCAACTCGTCTTTTTTAAACTTAGTTGCAGTTTTAGATTTAGACGGGGAGGGTTCTTCATCCTCCAATTCATTGAGTAAATCGTCTTTCTTAGACCTTGTTTTAGTTCGAGGCGAATCGAGTAATGCTTCAATTCCTGTTTTAGTAAATCGGTTGTCGTCCGGCTCTCCCAAGTGCTCCATCATGTACTTTCCTGTGGTAGAGCCGTACTCGGGTCGATCGCTCAAACTGAGGACGAGTCCGTTGTGCTTGACCTCCACGCTAATGCCAGGTTTGCCGTCTGCTTCCGTTAGTTCTTCAATTGCATCGGCAAAATCTTCTACGCTGGTGAGTCCGTTTTCCAGGCAGTAATCTAAAGCTTTCTCGCAGCGATTTCTTAGGTAGTTGAGGATTTTCTTGCCCTCCGCTGTGTTAGGGGTGATGTAATTTCCTTGGCTTCGGCTTCGGGATGCTGTTTTTGTGGGCATAATCTTTGTGGCGGGGTGAGTGGATATTTCCCATGAAATTCGAGCAGTATGGCTAGTGACTTCACTCTAAAGTGCGGTTTTGGGGAGTTAAAGTGACCCCCTCCAATCGGAGGGGGAAGGCATTGATTAAGCGGAAGCAAAAGAAGTGTCATATCATATCCGTCAAAATACCCATAACACCGCAGGCTTCAATCTGTGTTGTACGAATGTCCTCAAGGGGGGTCAAAGTCGAATGTGTCTTTTCTTGCCTCATTCGACTTTGACCTCCGACAAGCAAGACACATTTAGGCAACACGCATTGAAAAGGTTTGCGCTTTTTCTATGATTTGCATGAGCCGGTATTTGTAAATTCGCCACAGCAAAGTAATAGAATTGCAATTACGGTCTAGTTAGCGGACATAATATGACTTCCGAAATTACGTTAAAGTTGTGCGTCGGCAACTCTAATTGTTGAGGATGTTGCTGCTAATTCAGCATCGACTTTTAAGAGATATTTGAGAAAGTGAGCGCTGCTATTTTCCGAAAGTTTCTTAATAAATTGACCTGTTTTCAAGTCAGCAGCTAAGACCGGATTATCAGTTTCATCTCTGACTAAACACCTAACATTGTTGCGAGATTTGCTAATAAAAGCTGTCCAGTTTCCCACAGGAATTGTAGTTTCTCCAGTTTGGTTATATGCTTCACAAATCGCATCTTTCAGCAATTGTGAGAGGTGGGCGGGGCTGGCAGCAATGTCTTCGGGTTGAGAGGGCGGTTTGTTTTGGGTAGGAGTTGGCGATACGGATTGCGATCGCTTTTGACAAGGGGTTGGCGATACAAGCGGTCGCTCTTGACAAGGAGTTGGCGATACGGATAGCGATCGCTCTTGACAAGGGGTTGACGCGACTTCTGAAAGTTCCTCAACTGATTCAATTAGTTGCACAGAGCTAGGGTTGATATTTAAAATCAGAGCGCTGCCTTTAGGTGAGGGTTCAATAGTGGCCTCAAAGGTAGTGCCGATCGGCAATTTAGGTGAATTAGTAGAGAACATGGCTAGTTCTTGTCCGTCAAGGAGGACAATGGCGCTGCCGTCGCGCCTCGAACCGCTACCGCTAACAGATCCCACCTCAAAAGTCAATGTTTTCTGCCTCCATTTTGGAGCGCTAAAGTCAACATCTTTTAAGTCATTGTACTTCTGCCCAATCAGTTCAGCTCTGTCAAACTGAAAGGTTTGCAATTGCTGGCAAATTTCATCTGTAAACAAATTGAGAACCAATGCTGCTTTAGGTGTTTGGTTTTGGGACTCAAGCCAAGTATAATCAGCAGGAGCTACAATACGTGAACTGACATCTTTGGTGCGACCAAGACCATCGCGGTAAGTTAAGTCTAAACTGTCGATGTCGTTGGCATTCCCGCCAAACTTCTTCTCAAGAATTCCCACCAGTTTTTCGCTGGGTTCAATTAAGGCAAAATTGACCATTGGCAGGCTCGAATGCAAAGTTGCTTCATATTTAATACCTTTGCTGTCTAACAATTCTTTCCAATGTCCAGCTAAGTCTTTGCCAACTGGTTGTCGCTTTTTATCCCTGACAATCTTATCACTACCGTCCCGTTCAAATTCCTCGAAAGGGACGCTCAGAACGTAAGTGTCTTTTGGCATTGCTTCGTGCAGTCGCTCGTACTCAGGTTCAAGGGTGAATTCAATCAACAGTTGGCGAGAAAGTTCCTTACAAGCTTTGCGAGGAACTTCTAAGTTGGGATTTGCGGTTTCGACGTGCCACATCGCACTAGCAGCTAAAAACCGTTCTTCAGGGTCAGTCCAAGCTTCGGTCACATCGGCTCTTAAGCTCTCGTATAACTTGCTGACGGCTTCTTTAATTGCCTTAGAATCGCCGCCGCACTCCAAGTGAATTTCGCCCATCCTTTCTCGATAGCGTTCCTTAATATCTTGCGCCCACCTGACATAATGTTTCTCCCATTTTTCTCGCTCATCTAAGTCAGAAGGAGACTCGAACAGGTAGCGAAACTCGTCGCGGTGGCGGCTTTTTAAACGAGTCGGTTCCCACTCTGGGTTAACAGCCTCCTTAGCGATGCAATTGATAGCGGTGCCGTCTCCTATAGGTAATGGCACGGTTTTGTAAAGCCTGGGGTCGTCTTTGTAGTCAAATAGGTAGCTTGGGTGCTGTTCTGACCACTGCTTAGCCTTGGACAGCAAGGTGGGGTGGTGGTCTTCGGTACGAGTAGCACTTTTGGGACTGTCCACTTCAATTTGCAGGGCATCAAACAGCTTTCCAAGAAGCTGCCGCTTCTGTTGATTGAATAAACTTTCTGGCTGTCCCGGTTCTGCTGCTGACGATTGCACTCTCCCGATTAAGGTAGCCACCCAGCCGATTTTATTTTGGGCGATCGCTACGGCAATTTGCCGCAATTTGGTATACTTGCGATCGCCATCACTATCGGTAGCTTTATTGTAGTCAACTTTCTCTCGCTTCTCAACTGCATCGTACTCATTCTCTTGATTAGCGTGCCTGGTTTCAGAGGCGATATTGGGCATTCGGGAAGCAGGCGTAATCACTAATTGGTCGCCATCAAAATCGCATTGATGATGCTGCATGGCTTGGTCAGAGCGAATGAAAACGCACCCTTTGTACTGCGTTAATTCAGGATGGCTTTTGTTGTCTACTGTGTAGCGGCGGATGTTATCTTTACTGACAATTGGGTATCGGGTAACGATAACTTCTGTGCCGTGTCGCAAGTGGGGGGCAACAATTGTACCGGGTTGGAGGCTTTCACAAGGTTGAGCCATTGCTGAACCGTGATGAATTGCTCCCTTAATTGCTAAGTCTTTCCACTTTTTAGCCAGTTGTTCTTGCATGAAATCGACAACTTTGGGAAAGTCGAGGAGTTGACCGAGTTTGTCGTTCCTCAAAATTGAAATTAGCCGGGATTCGTGGCGCTGGGCTTTTTCATCTGTTTCGTCTTCTAATCCGCTGCTGTCTTCGTGAAGGCTAGATTGAAAAGCAGCTTTTTTGTCGTGTTGCTCCACTAAGTATTTGGCAAGTTGCAGTCGGTTATTTTGCAAGTCAGCTAGCTTTTGGGCTTCTATTTTGGTCGGTGTGGCTATGTCAGCCCCAATAGCTGCTTCGGAATACCAAATCGAAAACTGCCAGGAATTTTCGTATTCAGTTACTTGGGCGTTGCCTCGATTTCCCAGTATAGCTTTGGGAAATTCGTAGTCGCCACAGGGGATAAGTTCAGCTAATTGCTCTTTAGCAACTCCTTTGATAGAGGAGCGATCCATGATGATATCATAATCCAAGTCGGAGGTTAAATTAGCATCAGGCAACAGCGTTCCTTTGGCAAGAAAGCTAATTTCTGGAGTGTGGCAGTCTTCTTGTCCCCATTCCTGCATCCAGGCAAATCTGAATTGAAAAGGTCGGTTGTAATTCCCTCCTAATTGTTGGGCTAGTACCGGTGAAATTTTACCGTGACAGTCTCCGGTTTGCCACTTATGAGCTTTCGCTTTTTCACTCTGGTCATCGCTTTGAGAATCAACAAGTTTGACTCGCAAGGTTTCGCCGTCAAGGGAGCTATCTAACAATTTGGCTCCAAGGTTGCAACTGCTAACTAGCAGTGAGCCGTAGCGACAGGCGTGGTCGGGTTGAGTTTTGAATACGCTCAACAGTTTGGTTGAGAGTTCAATGTCTGCAAAGTAAACATTTTTGCCGGAGCTGAAAGCAACTCTTCTGGTAATACCATCTCCGAAATCGATGTTTTTCAGAGGGTCGAAGCTGCTATCATTTGGGTCTGGTTTAACGATGGTTAGGGATGCTAATTCTTCAGGTTCAAAAAGCAGTTCAAGCAGGGAGTTACGCAGCACTTCTGATTCAGCTTGGTATCGCCCTTTTGCTCTACCGTCAGTCAAGGACATATCAAAGACTGGGATTTTTAGTCCTTCCCCAGCTACCCATTCTGTGGAGCGATATTCTGGGGTAAGTTTTCTTCTGCTCATTGATTAGCTCCTGAATCCTAGTTTTTACATTTTTAGGACTTACGCACAGTAATAGTCCAGATTTTGACAAGGTTGTTCGTTCACAAATTCCTGCTACTGAGTGATATTTACCCCCTCCAATTGGAGGGGTTTAGAAGAAAGAAGTAGCGTGTTACAATCAGAATAACAATCCCAATGTGGAGAAAAAAAGTGAAAGTAGTTCGCACAACTACGGCTATGAAAAGCCAACGGGATTATTTCTCTGATAGCGATAGCGATGCACTTGCTCGCGTTGCTTTTGGAGAAGGTGAAGACAGTCAGCAGTTTGGAGGTTTGAGCATCGATGCTGGCGGGGTTATTAAAGGTAGAGCGTCAAAGTTATTCAACGTCACCGAAGAACAAGTTGAAAACCCTCAATACTGGATTGATTTGTAATAGATACCGACCCCAATTAAGTTGTCGCTCTTACAAAACAAGCGTTTTCTACTCTAATTCGGAAATTTTTAATTCGGAGGTGTCTAATTCGGAGAGCTTTAACTATTCAGGTGTCAGGCCAAGGTATTCCTGACACCTAAAAAGATGGCTAACGCCGTTTTTTGGACTGCGTTTTATCCGAAGAACGACTCTCAAGCGTCTGGTTGGCTTGAAGAGAGTGCAAATTGTTACCGGGAAGCAAGCTGTAAACCACTTTGCGCTTGCGGAAAACCCTAGTACCATCTACAGGCATTCCTTGTTTCCAAGCGTCTGCAATCGCCTTTTTGTCGGCAGAAATTACGGTTTTGGTTTCAACTCGGCGATAGGGTTCTGGCAGTTGAGATGGGTCAATTAAAACTTCACAGGTAGGCGGATTTTCCTTAACAGTAATGCGGCGGTGTTTGCCGATAACTTCTGAAGTTAACACGCCGCACTCGTTGAAGTAGAGAACGGTTTTGTCTAACCGCTCTCTCCACCCCTGGAGTTTGTGGAGAGCTTTTGAATGCAGTTCTATCAAATACTGCATCCTGGCTGTAATTCCTGCAATTTCGGCATCAATTTGGTCGGCTAAGTCGGCATGGGCATCAACAGCGAGTTCCTGGGTTTCTTGGGTTTGCCAAAGGGATTGCAGCAGTTGGTCGATTTCTTCTGAGCTTTCTGCTGATTCTAGTTGATGCCAAAGTTGAGCCGCAGTTATTGAACTTTGAGCAAGCGTCGCTGTGGCTAAATTCATGCTTAGTATCCTCCGTTGATGCAGGTGTGATAATAATCGCGGCGTTCTTCGAGTTGAGTAAGCGCAGCCATTGTTGCCTCGTCGGATTTAAGAGAGATTTGTTTGTCCTTTTGAATTTTGCTAACTGCTTGAGAATGAGTTAAATTTTGTGAGTTTGACTGGGTAATTTTTGGCATACAATTCAAAAAACTTTCTTAAAAATAGCGCGGTCGCGCTCTTAAAAAAAGGAGTATTTAAAGTTATGAACTATCCTCTAGTTTTTTACCCAAAAGTGGTAATACAGTTCTGCCATCAATATCCTTTGCCAGAGGCAACTTCTAGTTGTGCCACCTCATCCCAACTTCAAGAAACTCAACAATTCGAGCAACCTGTTGTTTTGCTGACTCCGCCTCAACCACCTGTGGTGTTACCTGTCAAGTTGCTGTGGTTAATTTGGGTGTTTTGGCTCTATGGTGCGATCGTACTTCCGCTGTTAGCTATTTCCTGGGGTTGGTTGTGGTGGGAAATGCTGTTGGTAGTAGCTGCTTATTCATGTTTAATTGCGGCTGCTTATAGTTATGTGTTTGGTTGCCGTCAAAAACTGCTATCTAGGTATAAACAGCAAGTTCTTGAGTACAAACAACAAGAGATGTTATCCCAACAAGAGATATTATCCCAACAAAAAAGATTCTCCCAACAAGAGATATTATACCAACAAGAGATATTATCCAACCAACAGCAGGAATTTTCTAGTTTTAAGCTAGGAAAAGAAGGGTTGCAGACAGTTTTTAAAAGTGTAAAAATTGACTTACATCATAGAAATCGATCGCTCAAGGATTTGATGTCACTTCGGGTTAGTCCTAATGGCACATCTCAAGCTCGGCAAGGAGTGAGTGAACAACGCTTTTTGCAATACTTACAGCAATATTTCGAGGAGGTTGTCCAAGCAGCAGAGTTTAAAATTCCGTTATCTCAGAGGAGCTATTCAGCAGATTTTACTGTAATTCACACTCCATCTGGACTCGGAATTGATGTCGAGATTGATGAACCTTATGCTGGCAAATCTAAGAAGCCCACTCACTGCTGCGATGCTGACAGGGATATGCGCCGCAATCAATTATTCTTAGAGTGGAATTGGATTGTGGTTAGGTTTACTGAAAAGCAGGTGGTTCAGGCTCCTTTGAGCTGTTGCAAGTTCCTGGCGGTTGCGATCGCCTTTGTAACGGGCGATCGCTCTTATTTAAAGCAACTGGAAACTGAACCCGATTTGCTGAGCGTCAAACCTTGGACAACAAGAGAGGCAAGGGCTATGGCTAAAAGTAACTATCGCCTTACTTATTTACCTGGATTTGGCGTCGGTTCTGCTTGCGATCGGGTTTCAAAGTTTTGATGCGAGCGCACGCAATATCCGACTTATTGACTGCAATAAATGTTGATAATTAATACAAAAAAAATAAAAAACTAGCCTTCAAAAAAGCTAAGTTTTTTAACCATTAAGCGTAATTTATCCAATAGCAAAGTCACTTAATTGTCGCATATTAGGAGGGTCAAAACCCAGTATTATGTCTTGTTTAGGAACTCCTAATTCTACGAGTTCGTTGGCAATACCTACCTCGGTTCCATCTTGCTGAATCCAAATTTTATTGTCCATAATATCCAGGTGCAAAACCGGGCCATAAATTCGCCGCTGATTGCGCCAGCCCACATATACTAATTGATAATGATCGCGCTCGGTATCAAAGATAGTTTGAGCCTGAATTCGCTCATCCCACACCAGACTAGCGTGTTGGGAGAGAAGATTTTGGATGTGCTGCCTATAAAGGTCTACATTTGCCATTGTGCGATCGCCTCCTGCTCTATATCGTAAACAATTAAATGAATTTGATTTTGTTGAATTAAAGACTGAATAAACCCCATTGTAAAAAAACTATCGTAGACATTGCTGGGTAGTGCTAGGTATAAAATGCGGTCAGTTTCTTGTTGTTGCAAAGCGGCTCGATAACTAATGAATTGTCCTAAAGCTGTGTAAAACTGGGAGATTTTGGAGGGGCCAATAAAACTTTTGATTTCAACGGCAATTTTCTGTCCGTCTTTTTGGGCCGCAACCACCCTTTCGGCACCCAAGTCGATGTAAAGTTCTAAACTTCCTGCTTGTAAAGTGTATGGATCGTGAGTAATCTGCCATCCATCTTTCTGGAGAGCGATTTTAACGACTTCGTGAAAGACATCTTTAGCAGACATAGCTGTACTGACTCGTTGTGTTTAATATCTTCGATAGTTTTATTTCAAGTATATACGCTATTCATCTGAAAGCGATGTTCTCGGGCAGCGCCACAAAACTTTGCCACTCGACCTTTTTTATGTCAAAAGAAGCCTTTCGTCCAAATATGATTGTCCAGCCGATATAGTTTTGCGGCCGACGAGTCGAGCATATCGGCTTGCTCTTAGTGCAGGAGATACACCTATGGTGCTATGAGAGGAAGCCATTTTTGGATGTCGCGAAAAATGTTTGCTATTGGCTGCCGGAAAAACAAACTTGTCTCTCCGGCATAATTGAATTACCAGTCGATTTTTAGTTCGCAGTTTTGGTTGCTGCTACCATTGCTGCTACCATTGTTGGTGTCGTTGTTGCTACGGTTGCTGCTTTCGAGAGGGAATTGGAAGTTTAAGGCCAGCAGTTCTTGCTCAAGAATTGACTTTCGGTCTTGGACTTTTTTGTCTCTCAAAAGTCGCAGAGCGTGGATTATTTTGTCGAGCGTTTGATAGCTTGTTTGTTGAAAATTCAGTACAAGAGTTGTTTCCCTACCCATGATGTAGAGTTGGTTTTCTGTTTGGTGGACGCAGGTTAAATTATTGAAGTAATAGATGTTGGTCTGTGATAGTTCCATTTTTTTTTTCGATGCTTTATTTGGGGGCGCGATAGCGCTCATAAATTGGTTTTTTTGGAAAAGTGAACAATAGAAAATGTATAAATAATTTTTTTTACCCAGGTTGACTTATAAATTGTTTAAGCAAACACCGTCTCAATTTACTTAAAATTTTCGCTAAAATAGTTGATAAATACGTTAAAAAAACTGTAAAATTTAGTAGCAGGAATATCAGTAAGTGGTAGTCCTGCCTGGTAAGGATAATTGGGGGGATAAAACGGTTGACCCACCGTTATCAAAACCCTGATATGGCAGAACTAGCCAGTAATTTATGTCGCAACCATGAAATTTGTTAGCTAGCGCTTTTATTTAATAAAAGTCAAATTTTTAAGTGGCAATAACTAATCCAGTTCGATGTCTTGGATGCGCTGTTTATAAGATTGGTTATTTGGTTGAATATTTTGCTCTTCTTGCTCAATTAATTGTATCCAGATATCATTCCAACTTGACTGTGGATTGACAAGTTCTGCATTCGGTAGCAGCGCAAGCGCATTTCGAGCGAGGTGAGAATTTTCTGCAATCGCTATAATAACGCTATCGAGTTCTTGTAAAAATTGTATAGACAGTTGTGAAGCTCGTTCAATTCCTAGGTAAATTGTGGGTGGTAGTGTTGTAGAGTTATCCTGGTTATTTTCCTGTTCAATAAGCAAAATTGAAAGAGCTTCGATTGGGTTACAGGCAATCACAGCTCGCTCAATTTCTCCAGTAGTGGCTACCCAGAAAGCAGCTTCAGATGACAGGGGATGGGTTGTAGTAAAGTTGCCTCTTTCATCGAGAACAAAAGCGAACCGGGCTTCCCCCTCAAGCGTCCGTGCCGTAAAGACAGCCTTTTCTGAGTTGGCATACAGCCAAGAATGAGAGTGCAATAAATTAAGCAATTCTAAAGGTAAACTGTACTCGACTGCTAAATGTGATCGCACTTTTTGCCACTGAGTTTCATTCCTTTCAGGCAGGATTGATAGTTGTAACTCTAACTCATTTGCTGTTGCAGGAGTTCCAGGTGTAGTTGTTTCTAGCTCAGATTGTGACAACTCTAACTCATTTGCTGTTGCAGGAGTTCCAGGTGTAGTTGTTTCTAGCTCAGATTGTGACAACTCTAACTCATTTGCTGTTGCACTCGTTGCAGGTGCGCCTGCTACTAACTCGGATTGTGACGACTCTAGCTCATTTTCCTCTGCCTCACTGGGGGCGATAGCTAAGTGTTGTGGCTGCATTAAAGCCTCAATTAGGGCGTTATCTCGCCCTTTGTCATAGCTAACGCCTCGATGCTTCTGCAATCCACAAAAAGTGTAGGCTTTACCCAACTGAGTGCCACTTAAAGCGACTCCATCTAAATTGTAAGAAATGCCTTGACTGAAGCCGATTCCAGTTCGAGTCAATCCGACTTGCACCTCTGGGCCTTGTTGCTGCAACCGCTCAACGAATTCTGGCATACTTGGGTTGTCTTGGGTGACTTCATCAATTAGGTCTTGCAATTGCACCCTGACGCTCTTGTTTCCCTTGCTTTTTAATTGCCTGTGTTCTCCTGTAGTCTGAGCTCGCTTGTCTGTTTCCCAACTGGGTGTAACAGTGTCCAGATTGTAGTTCCGTTCGAGCTGGCGAATTACTTCTTGGCTTTTGTAATAATCCCAGCTATCGTCAACAACACCTCCATCTAGGCAAATGCGACTGGCGACGATGTGAATGTGGTCGTGTTCTGTATCGCTGTGCTTGACAACTGCGTACTGGTTGTTGTCAAATTCCATCGCTTTCATGTAGTTGGCTGCGATAGCCAGCCAGCGTTGGTCATTTTCTTCAGAATCTTCTAGTTTTTCGGTGCTATCGACAGATAAAGTGGCGTGAAAAACTGCTACTTTCAGGTTAGGTCTTAGTTGTCGGGCGATGGCAAATTCAGCAGCCAGTTCTTCAGAAGTTTGTCCGCACATAGTGCCGCCAATCAGGTAAGCGTCTTTTTTGCCCAGTACGTAGTTCAGACAGCCCCGAAAGCCTGTACCTTTGATTTGTTTGCCAATCATAACCGAAAAGCCGTCAGTTGCACAGAATCGATTGCTCAGGGAGTAAAGCCCAGGCGTGTTAATAATTAGCGTACTGTAGATTTGGCGAGGTTTGCAACTATTGTTTTAATTGCAGTTTGGTTATCGCGAATCAGTTGCTGTACGCTTTCTAAGAGTCCTGTATTGACAACCACTGGTTCTCCCAATGCCACAGCACTATTACAAGCTTTAGTAATTTGATTTAGGTTGTTTCCTGCAATTCTCAATTGGGCATCAATCTTGCATAACACTTGATAGGCTTTTAAGTCAAATGTAGCTAGAGGGCGCGGCATGGTTCTCCTCAATGCGGCACGGCGCATGAAGTCGCTCATGCTCAAATTGACTTGCTCTGCTCTTGCTTTAATTTGATTGTAGTCAGAGTCAGTGAGGCGAATGTGAATATGGTTTGATAGCAGCTCTCTAGGTTGGACTTCCGATAAAGTTTTCATAGTTTTTAATCAGTAAAAACCTCTTGCCAAGATACAAGTTAACAACTGTAATTAAAAACCGCTAGTCAGGTGATTTTATACCCTCCAATTGGAGAGGGCTATTAGAGGGTTTATCAAAGTGAGACTGACCCCTACCCAACTCTAACTTAATTTAATTTGTTTGTATAAATTATACCGAGTGAGGCGATCGCACTGGAAGGACGATTAAACGTCTGATGGTGAGGGCTGGTTAACAAGAGAGCGATGGCTGGTTAACAAGAGAGCGAGCAATGCGATCGATCGCTACCCAAGTGCGATGGGAAAGTTGTGGCAATTGATGCCTGTGCTGCCACAAAAGCCGCCACAACAGCAGGAGCAATGTGAGCAATCGGCACAGTCGAATATCGGGTAAAAATGAAGCGCCTTGACACCTAGGATGCCCCATTCATAAGGGTGCATTATTTTTTGTCAGCACGTAAAAGTCAGGGTTTGCGATCGCAAAACCATTGCTTGCTACCGAGAGAGAACAGCCATAACCAGTCCCAACAAGTCAAAACACGAACAGCACAAAAAAGCAGTAATTTGGCATAAAATTGCAGGCATTTGCAGGATATTTACAGGCATTTGCAGGTAAAGTGCAGCCCCTGCAAATGCCTGTAATCTCACTGATTTTATACTGCAAACACCTGACTTTATACTGCAAATCCCTGATTTTAACGCTCCACAACATTAGCTATTTTTTAGCGTTTTTAACAAAAAGTGAATTGATTTAATAGTCAAGTTGGGGCTTGGAAAGTTGAATTTAAAATCAAGTTTACGAAGTCTGAGAAAATTGGCAGCGTAGCCGCCGTTATGTCAGCCTTGACAGTCGCATAAATTGCTGTTGCGGACTCGCGCTTTGCAATCGGCTAAACTGTTGTTGTCTCATAAAGCTTGACAGTCGGATAAAAATTTACCCCCTGACTCGGTTTACAACAGTCGGTCGGTTTACAGCAGTCGCTCGACTCCCACCTATTAATGGCGGTTATAATTCACCACCTGATTAATACAAGCAGCAATCTCTAGGCGTAAAGAGCGATCGCTAATACATTCCCACAAAAAAATAGTTCGCCGTCCCTGTCCCATACCTTACCGCTCTTATTGAGGCATTTGGGCTTCAGTAGCCACTCGCGAGTCGTTCCTTATTCCATATCAATAAGGTTTGAACTGCGGGTAAGCAATATGCTCAATATTCATGGGGGGATATTTTTTGTCAGCACGTAAAAGCCCGGTTTGCGATCGCAAAACCATTGCTTGCTACTAATCAAGAACAGCCATAACCTGCCTCAACAAGCAAACGCACGAACAGCACAAAAAAGCAGCAGTTTGACCGAAAAAGTCAGGCATTTGCAGGATATTTTCAGGTAAATACAGGTAGAATGCAGCCCCTGCAAATACCTGCACTTGCCTGACTTTATACTGCAATACGGTTCAGTTAAGGGCTATGCAGTGCTTAAAACAATAAATACAGGAGGATTCATTATGATTCCAGTACCTCTGTGTTTAACTTGTTTCGACCGAAATTTTGAAACAGGCTTTTTCACAACTCTTGGGTTGTTTCTCGCTCACTCTTTCCGGTATAATTTGATCGAGAATCTCCCAAGTTAACCAACTCAAAAAAAGGGAAGTTCCTGTGGTTGTAACCGCTGAAATTTAGGGAGAGCGCGACGAATAACTCGTAAGGTTCCAGTAAAAGAAAGACGCAATGGTGAAACACCTGCGCTGCTTGCTGCTTGAATAATTAATGACCTTATAGCCCAATGTCCTAGTAGTAAACCATAAATTTCTTGTACCACCTCCTTTGGTCTTTGAGAACGAATATGAGTTTTTCGTCCTAATAAATGTACTTTAATTTCATCAATCGTATTCTCGACTTCCCAACGTTGATGATATTCACATGCAAATAAGTGCGCTGGAAATTTTTCCGCGTCCAACAAGCTGGTAATTAAACGATATCTAATTTGTGCTTCTGGGCGGTCGTAATTCTCAATTGTGTACTCAATTACTCTTACCTGTATGGGCTTAAATCCTTTTTTTCTTAATTTGCCGGATGGATAAATCCAACTCAAATATGAACCATCATCTAATTGTGTTTCGTTTAAGAATTTAACGTTGGATGGAATTCGCCCCAAATACTCACAACCTTTGCTGACTGTGGTTTCTACCATCGCATAAGAATGTAAACCTCTATCCCACATCAATAGCATTCCCGCCGTTACTGAGCGTAACAACTTTAACGCTCTTACTCTTTCTCCCATTTTATATGGACACATTAAGGCGTCAAATATTAAATGTGTTCCCGCCTCTAATAAAATAACTAATCTAGCTTTCGGAAACGCTGCTCTTGTACCTGGACGACTTCCCGGACGACCAAAACCCGGGCATTTTCATCACTATCTGGAAGATCTAAGCAGGTTCCATCTATCACTACGACCCTGAGTTCGCTGATAAAAGCTCCTACTGTTTCAACTGTAGCCATTGGTCGCACTAATGAATGAAACAACTGTCTCATCACGCCTGCTCCTAATCTTTGTTTGGCTTGAGTAATTGCCGATTTACAGGGAAACCGCCAATATTTACCAATTTTCACCCATGCTTCCTTAAGACCATCAGTTAAATTTTTTAAGACATCCCGCATTGAATCTTTTGACCACAGACTCATTGCTATTACCAGACACACTACCAGTTGTGCTGGTAGGGAGCGATGACGTTTCTCTTCAACCTTCGTTTTAGTAATCGCCTCTTCAATTGCACTGGCTGGAATTGCTATCTCTATGGCTTTGAATATCTCCTTACTTGAGATTTTGGGAGATACTAATGAGAATTCTTTGAGATGCACCTTACTTGCTCTCCATTTTTGGATACCGTACCTAATTTACCACTATTTCAGCCTTAACTGAACCGTATTGCTTTATACTGCACTTGCCTGACTTTATACTGCAAATCCCTGACTTTAGCTGACGCAACAATTAGCTAATTTTTTAGCGTTTTTAACAAAATCCAAATTGATTTAATAGTCAAGTTCCGGCATCGGAATTGAATTAAAAATCAAGTTGAGCAAGTGTGAGAAAAGTGGCAGGTCGCTAAAATTTTAGAAGCGATTTTGTAGCATAGCAGCCGTTATGCAAGCAATAAAGTTGAGGCTGGCCTGTCTGGTTTTTGCGCTCGGTTGAGGCTGAAAACGAGTGTAAGGCTGACCTCGATAATAAGGCAAAATGTTGTTGTCTGGCTAACCTGACAATCAATCGACTAAAATGTTGTTGTCTCGCACAGCTTGACAGTCGGGTAAAAATTTACCCCCTGACCACGAGAGTCCTTGGTTTTTTAGGGAGTGACGGCGATAGCCGGATGCAGTGCAAGGTTTGCTAGATTGAGAATCCACAATTCTTGTGGGGGAAAGCCAAATAAATTTAGCTGCATCAAGGTTGGGAATGCTGCCTGACGAACTCTACTGATAAACTCAGGGCGTATCCCACTTGCTCTGCATTCAATTCCATTCCCAACAGCCGAGGAATTATCAAAAAGTGCTTGTTGGGTTCTAGAGGCTCGTTCTGCACCTGTCAGCAGCAAATTGCCCTCGGTGTCCCACCACCGCAGCCATAGCATTGTCTGGTTTTGATAGCTGTCCTGCACCAGTCCTACACAGTTCCCTAAAGTTGTAGGAACCTGAGTTCGAGAGATGATGGAAGATCCGACTTTTCCGACTTTACGATCCGACTTTTCCGACTGACAAAGGCGGGGGAGAGGAACTATAATAGAGATC